>NZ_JBHZCN010000072.1:0-49574 GCF_042755465.1 Kitasatospora sp. NPDC059160
GGAGGGCGGGCGGGGCGGCGTTGGGGTGCGTGCATCGCAAGGCGGAGGAGGGAGCCCAATGCAGCGCATTGGCGACCGACGACAACGCGGCGAGGCGCGTGCCCCGGCGTCGGCCCGCAGATGGGAGTTTGAAGACGGACCCCAGGTCTGGAGCCGGCGCGTTCGCTCAGAAGTGGCGCAGCAGCTCAGGGAAGGTCGCGAGCTGCAGCGTCGCCTCGTCCGGGCCGAGGTCCTCGTGCTCCAGCACCCAGGTGTGCTCGTGCGGGATGAAGACGGTGCGCAGGCCGGCCCGGCGGGCGGGGGCGATGTCGGACTTGGGCGAGTTGCCGATCATCCAGGTGCGGTCCGGGTCGAGGCCGAGCTCGGCGGTGAGCTGCCGGTAGGTGTCGACGGACTTCTCGGCCACGATGTGGATCCCGCCGAAGTGGTGGTCGATCGTGGAGGCCGTCACCTTGGCCTGCTGCTCCTCCTGGTCGCCCTTGGTGAGCAGGAGGAGCCGGTGGCGGCCGGCCAGGGTGGCGAGGGTGTCGGCGACGCCGGCGATCAGTTCGACCTCGCCGCGCCGGGTGAGCGGGGTGAGCAGCTCGTCGATCCGGGCGAGCTCGGCCGCGGTGGGGGTGCGGTCGCCGTTCAGCTGCCGCAGGCAGTCGGCGAGGCTCTGCCGGAAGACGGTGGCGCCGTAGCCGAGGGCGGCCACGTTGGCGGCCTCGATCCGGTCGAACAGGGCCCGGGCGCCGTCGCGGCCCTCCGGGGCGGCGGCCCAGTCCAGGAAGCCGTCGATGACGCGCTCGAAGAGGACGTTGTTCTCCCAGAGGGTGTCGTCGGCGTCGAAGATGAGGATCTGGTCGGTGTGCATCAGGGGTGGGGTCCTTGGGTGAGGGCGGCGTGGTTCAGCCGAGCAGGCGGGCGGCGCGGTCGAGGGTCTCGCGGAAGTTCTCCTCGGTGGTCCGCTGCCGGGCCTCCTCGATGCTCAGCCACTCCAGCGGGGAGGCCGGGTTCTCCGGGCGGGCGTCGTCCGGGCGGTCGGTGGCGAGCAGGAAGCGCAGGTCGGCGTGCTCGTGGGCGGGTTCGACGGGTGAGGCCGGGACGGGCACCACGGCGAGGTGGACGAGGGTGGCGTCGGGCCAGGGGGTGAGGTCGGTGAGGCCGGTCTCCTCCAGGCCCTCGCGCAGGGCGATGTCCAGCGGGAGGGTCTCCCCCGGGTCGCCGTGGCCGCCGACCTGGAGCCAGGCCTGCTGGCGGACGTGCCAGCGCAGCAGCACCCGGCGGGTGGGCGGGTGGACGATCAGCGCGGAGGCGGTGAAGTGCAGCGGGGTGCCGCGGTCCCAGACGTCGGCGGCATCGGCTGCGTCGGCGGCATCGGCAGCGTCGGTGTCGTCGGAGGCGGCGGCGGCGGCAGCAGCAGCGGCGGAGGCGGCGACCAGGGCGGTCGCCCTGGCGTGGTCGGCGGTCTCGACCGGGCCCTGCGGCCGGTGTCCGGCCAGGAGCCGGGCCAGGTCGGGGCTCTGCGGGGCAGGACCCTGCGGCTCGGGGCTCTGCGGGGCGGTGTCCGTGGTCACCATGGTGCTGGACTCTCCTCGTTCCGCCCTCGGGGCGCGTCCGCTCCGCCCCGCGCCGGAGCGCCGCGCACCGGACCGCGTCACGCCGGGCGGCGTCGCGCGGAACGGCGTCAACGGGCTTGCGGGGACGGGCGATCGGGCCCGGGGGCTCCGGTTCCGGTGAACCCGCGAAGCCTAGCCCGGGGGTGTTCGGGCGGCCCACCGGTTTTCCCGGACGCCGGGGGCGTACCGGCTGGTCAGGCGCCCCCTCCGGAGGCCGTAGCCTGTGGTGATCGTTTCGGGACAGGTGGAGGGATGTCGTCATGGTGGCTGCTCCGGCGCTCGCCGAGCTGCGCGAGGTGTGCCAGCCGCAGGCCAAGTTGCAGAGCCGCAACGGTGAGCACTGGGCGGGCCGGCTCTACATGCGGGCGCTCTCGCTGCGGACCACCCGTCAGCTGGTGCGCACCTCGGTCTCGCCGAACACCCTGACCTGGGTGATGGTGGTGTGCGGGGTCGGCGGCGGCGCGGCCCTGCTGATCCCGGGCCTGACCGGCGCGGTGCTCGCGGCGGTGCTGTTCCAGCTGTTCCTGCTGTTCGACTGCGTGGACGGCGAAGTGGCGCGCTGGAAGCGCCAGTTCAGCATGGCCGGGGTGTACGTGGACCGGCTGGGCGCCTACCTGGCGGACGCCGCGCTGATGATCGGCGCGGGTGTACGGGCGGCGCGCGGCGGCTCGGAGCTGTGGGTGTCGGCGGGCCTGGCGGCCGCGCTGGGCGTCGTCCTGCTCAAAGCCTCGACGGACCTGGTGGACGTGGCCCGGGCGCGCAGCGGGCAGGCGCCGGCGGACGAGGAGTCCACCCAGCCGCGTTCCCAGGGCATCGCGACGGCCCGTCAGCTCGCCTCGATCTTCAAGATCCACCGGGTGACGAACGGCATCGAGGCCTCGCTGGTGCTGCTGGCGGCCGCCGCCGTGGACGCCGGACTGCACAACCTGGACGCCACCCGGTGGACGCTCGCCGGGATCACGGTGATCACCTGGGGGATGGTGGTGGCGCACCTCGCGTCGATCCTGTCGTCGTCGCGGCTGCGCTGAGACCACCCACCGGCGACCGCGGCGGGGCTGCGGTAGGGCTGCGGCAGGGCTGAGACGCCCCTCCCCCAGCCGGGGGAGGGGTCCGGCGCAAGCCCGCCGCCGAGCGGACGCGGCACCACCGGCCCGCACCGGAGGGTGGGGCCATGACGACGCCGCAGCCGACCACCGCCCCCCGCACCACTGCCGCTCCCGACTCCACCGCTCCTGCCGCCGCGGCCGTTCCCGCCCCGCCGCGCTGGGCGGTCCGGGCCGCCCACGCGGCCGCGGTGACCGCGCTGCCGGCCGGGCTGTGGCGGCTCGGGCTGACCCTCGGATGGCACGGCGGGTACACCGACGCGGGCTACCACGCGGCGGGTTTCACCGGCTGGAACGCGGTCTGGCCGCTCACCCTGAGCGTGCTCACCGAGGCGCTGGCGCTGCTCACCCTGGGCCTGGTCCGGCCGTGGGGCACGGTGCCGCCGCGCTGGGTCCCGCTCCTCGGCGGGCGGCCGGTGAACCCGCGCCGGGTCGTCCTGGCGGCCTCGCTGGGTGCGGCCGGGCTGACGGCGCTCTGGACGCCGTTCCTCGCCTGGTGGACGGTGTCGCACCCGGACATGACGCCGCGGGGGCACCTGCTGGTCGGCTTCCTCTACCTGCCCGCGGTCGCCTGGGGCCCGCTGCTGGCGGCGGTCACCGTCTCGTACCACCGTCGGCACCGCGCGGCCGCCGCCTGACTCCTAACCGTGCCAGGCCGGTTCGGCACCGGGCTCATCTCCGAGCTCTTCTCCGGGCTGCTCTCCGAGCTCTTCTCCGGGCTCATTGCGGGCGAGCGCGGCCAGGACGGTGTCCAGCAGCCCGGGGAAGCGCCGTTCGAGGTCGACCGTCCGCAGTGCGGAGAACCGGCGGTTGGCCTCCTCGCGCTGGCTGATCACACCGGATTCGCGCAGCACCTTGAAGTGGTGGCTGAGCGTGGAGGGCGCGACGTCCACCGGGAAGGTGCCGCAGGCCCGTTCGGGTTCGGCGCGCAGAACCCGGACGATGGTCATCCGGGTGGGGTCGGAGAGCGCGTGGAGGACGTCGTACAGGTCGATCTCCTCGACCGCGGGGTGGACGAGCGCCGGCCGGCGGCGGGTGCTGCGCGGCATCTTCCTACCTCCTCTGATCTGCGATGTTCGACAAACGCCGAAACGCGGTGGTACCACTGTGCCACGGCAATTTCGTCGTTCGTCGAACATCGTAGTCGAGGGGGACCGACATGCGCGCACTGGTGATGACCGCACCCGGTGGAGCCGAGAACTCCGAGATCCAGCAGATCGAGGCACCGCGACCCGGCCCCGGCCAGGTCGCGATCGACGTCGCCTGGGCCGGACTGAACTTCGTGGACGTGATGGCCCGCCGCGGCGACGGCGGCTACACCGCCGAGTGGCCGTACCTGCCGGGCAAGGAGGTCGCCGGTACGGTCCGGGCGCTCGGCGAAGGCGTCACCGGGCTCGCCGTCGGCGACCGGGTCGCGGCCGCACCCGTCGGCGGCGGACTCGCCGAGGTGGTGCTCGCCGACGCCGTCCTGACCCTCCCCGTCCCGGACGGGCTGGCGCTCAGCGCGGCCGCCGCCGCCCCGCTCGGCCTCGCCACCGCCGTCCTGCTGCTCACCGACGCGGGCCGGCTCACCGACGGGGACAACGTCCTGGTCCACTCGGCCGGCGGCGGGATCGGCAGCGCCGTCGCCCAGCTCGTCCCGCTGCTCGGCGGCGGGGGCGTCCTGATCGGCACGGTCGGCCGCCCGGAGAAGGCCGCAGCCGCCGTCGAACTCGGCTACCACCACGCCTTCGCCCGCGACGAGAAGCTCGCCGACGCCGTCCGCACCGCCACCGACGGCCGGGGCGTCGACCTCGTACTCGACCCGCTCGGCACCGCCGCCCTGGACCTCGACCTCGCCGTCACCGCGCCGGGCGGCCGGATCGTCCTGTTCGGCAACGCGGGCGGCGGCGAACTCGGCGACCTGCCGCCGCTCGGCCGGCTGATGGGCGGCAACCTCTCCGTCACCGGGTTCAGCCACCGCAGCTACGCCGCCACCGCACCCGAACGCCTCGCCCGGGCCATCCGCACCACCCTCGACCTCCAGGCGCACCGCGGCCTCACCGTGCCGCTCACGGAGCTCGCGGACCTGGAGGCCGTACCGGCCGCCCACGACGCGATGCAGGAGCGGCGGGCCACCGGCAAGTACGTCGTGCGGGTGGGCGGTTGACCGTTCGCACCGACCAGGCAGGTCGATCCGGCCGGGCCCGTCAGACCGTGAGCACCGCTCCCGGATCGGCGTGCCCGACCGGGCCGGCGAACCGGGACGCGGCGCGGGCCACCGCCTCCGCCTCGCACAGCAACAGGTCGCCGTCGGCGGCCAGTCCGGTGAGCGCGGCGCGGGGCGCGGTGTCGCCGGAGTAGACCATCGAACGGCCGCCGGCGTCCGCCCGGAGCGCGAAGGCCGGCATGCCGGGCGGACCGTGGAGCGGGATCGGCGCGGCGAGCCGCACGTCCGCGGACAACGCGCCGTGGCAGGCGGTGAGTAGGTCGGCGCGGTGGTCGGCGTGCAGGTGCGAGATCCAGATCGCGTCCAGCCCGTCCAGCCCGTCCAGCCGGACGTACCGCTGCAACCCGCACGGAAAGCCAACCGGTCGGGCGGTGCGATGGTCGGGCGGTGCGATGGTCGGGCCGCACAGGTGCGTCGAGGCCGGGGAGCGGTGTTGACAGACCCGGGTCGTCATCACCCACTCTCCCGCAGCGGACGGCTCGTGGTCCGGGGCCGCGCGAGGGGAATAGGCCGGTCCGGTCGGGCAGTTGGGCCCGGCATGACCAAGGTTCTGGTGATCGGCGCGAACGGCAGTGTGGGCAGGCACGTGGTGGCCTCACTGGTCGAAGGCGGGCACGGGGTACGGGCGTTGGTGCGGAACCGGGCCACGTCCGCGCTGCCCGCCGGGGTGGAGGTCGTCGAGGGCGACCTGGCGGAGCCGGAGAGCCTGACGGCCGCGCTGGACGGCGGGGTGCACGGCGGGGTGGACGCCGTCTACCTGATGTGGCCCGGGATCCCGGTACAGCCGCGGGTGGTCGAGCTGATCGCCGAGCACGCCGAGCGCGTCGTCTACCTCTCGACGGACGTACCGGACCTCGCGGACGACGAACCGGCCGTGATCTTCCACCAGGAGATCGAGCGGCTGATCCGCCACTCCGGCACGGCCTGGACCTTCGTCCGCGCGATCGACTTCGCGGGCAACGCGCTCGGCTGGGCCGACCAGGTCCGCACCGGCGTGGTCCGCTGGCCGTACGGGCGGGCGCGCCGCTCGCTGGTCCACGAACGCGACATCGCGGACGTGGCCGTCCGGGCGCTCACCGAGGACGGGCACGACGGCAGGAAGTACCTGGTCACCGGCCCCGAGTCGCTCACCCACGCCGCGCTGGTGGGGATCATCGGCGAGGAGCTCGGCACCGAGGTCCGCTGGGAGGAGCTGGCGCCGGAGGTGGCCCGCGAGCAGCTGACGGCGGCCTGGGGCAACGCGGCCTTCGTGGAGTCCCGGCTGCGGGCCTGGGAGTCGTTCACCCGCGAACCGGAACGGGTGACGGACACGGTCGAGCAGGTGCTCGGCCGCCCGGCCCGCAGCTTCCGCTCCTGGGTCCGGGACCACGCGGACGACTTCCGCTGACGGCGGGCGGCGGGCGGCAGCCAGGCGGGGAAGCAGCCAGGCGGACAGACGGACAGACGGACAGCGAACCTCAGCCCCGCTCGACCGCCAGCTCGATCTCCCGGTGCGTCGCGTCCCCCGGCACCGGCACGGAGACCCCGGAGCGGCGGAAGCCGGCCCGCAGGTACATCGCCTCGGCACGGGCGTTGTCCTCGTGGACGAACAGCCGGACCCGCTGGACCCGGGGCTCGGTGAGCGCCCAGGAGCAGTCCTGGGCGGCCCGGATCAACTCGTGTGCCAGGCCGGTGCCGCGCGCCTCGGGGCGGACGTAGACCCCGACGACGTGGGTCTGCGGGACGCTGACGACGTCGCCGCCGAGGGCGCCGTCCCCGCCGGGCCGCTCGACCAGGACGGTCATGCTGCCGAGCCAGCGGCCGTCCGCGGCCTCGGCGACGAGCTGGTGCACCGCGTCGCCCTCGGCGGCTCCGGCGGTGCGCTCCTGCCAGAACTCGTCCGGCTTGGCGGCGGCGTTCTCGTAGGTGTCCAGGAAGGCGATGCCCGCGACCGGGTCCTGCAGCGCGGCGAGGCGGAGCTCCTTGACCCGCTCCCACTCCTCGGCCCGTACCCGTCTGATCACTGTGCTCATCGCATGATCGTCAGCGGTGCGGCGCCTCCGCGCAACCCCCTTTCCACCTCCGCCCCGAGGACCGCCCGGCGACCGCGGGCAGCGACCACTCCCGTCAGGCGGCCGGCGGCGGGATGACCGGGACGAGGATCACCCTGCTGGTGGCGTTCACCGAGCCGACCATGCCGGTGAGCACGATCTGGTACTTCATCGGGTTGTTGCGCGCGTTCCACAGCTGGGTGGCGTTGAACCAGGCGACCTCGCGGGCGGTGGACATGCTAAACGCGCTGACCGCGTGCTTGAGCTGCTCGGCGGGCGCGGTGGCGACCTTGACGAGCTGCAACTCGAACTCGGCCCGGATCTCGGCCTCCACGCTCGCGAGCAGGTCGTTGACCTTCTCGAAGTCCTCGTGCACCGGCGGGTTCTCAGGCGCGGTGCCGCGCTCCTGGCAGGTCTCGACGACGGCGAGGGCGAGGTCGTGGTTGATGTGGGCGTTCATCCCGGCCAGCGCGAACTGGATCGGCCAGATGACCCGGTTGCCGCGCACGTCGAACAGCGGCTGCCAGGAACCCTCGACCTGGCGTCCGGCCTTGGCGGCCTCGACGTTCTGGAGGTAGTGCCCGGCGAAGATGACGTCCATCCGCTCCAGGAAGGCGCCGTCCTTGAAGGTGCCCTCGGTGACGTGCTGCTTCACCAGCTTGGTGACTTTCAGGTACACCCGGTTGAAGCAGGCGACGCCGTCGTGCGGGTCGAGTTCGCGGTCGATCTGCTCCATGCGGGAGATCACTTCGTCGATGGTGGCCGGGAGTTGGGTGGTCACGGCGAGCCTTCCGTGCGACGGGTCGGTGCGGATGCCGAACAACTCCGAACGCCGAATGGTCACGGAGCGTGGCAGTGCAGCACGAAAGGTAGTGCACGGACGAAGGGAATCCCCGGAAGCCGCACCCACCTCGCCCCACGTCACACGACAGCAGGCAGCGGGCGGCAGGCAACGACCCGGTCAGCCGGCCGTGCGCTCGGCGAGGGTGTGGGCGACGAGCGCGTTGGCGTGGCCGTGGCCGAGGCCGTGCTCACCCTTGAGCCAGGCGACGAGCTCCATGTGCTTGGTGAGCGGCGAGCTGCGGATCAGGCCCTGCCACTCCTCGACCGGGCGGCCATACTTCTTCTCGATCGCGGGGAAGTAGCTGGCGGGGCCTTTGACGGGGGTGGTCATCGCGCGGGTGTCCTGTTCTCTACTCGGGTTGAACGTAGCTGTTCTGAGGTGACGTCACTGCTCCGACGCTAGCGGTCGGCACCGACAAGGGCGCCGGCCCGCAGGATCGCCGCGGTGAGGGCGAGGAGGCCGAGGCCTGCGCCGAGGGTGAAGGCGATGACGGTGGCGCCGGAGCCCGCGAAACCGGCCAGGACGCCGACCGGGACGATGCGGAGGGCGAGGGCCCAGCCGCGCTCGCCGCGCGCGGCGAAGTGCCGGGCCAGGGCGAGGAAGGCGAGGCAGAGCGCCAGGTAGCCGAGGGTGCCGCTGAGCAGGTGGACGGTGCCGTGGCCGCTCAGCTCACCGGGGCCGTCCGGCGTTCCGGCCGGGAAGCCCGCGCCGGGGTCGGCCTTGAAGACCCCGGCGAGGAGGAAGGAGGCCCCGAAGGCGGCGATCAGCCTCGGGGCCCAGGTGCCGCCGGGGGTACCGCCGATGGTGCGGTGGAGGCCGACCGCGCCGGCGGCCAGGAGCAGGCCGGTGAGCAGGAAGCTCGCGACCTGGATCCAGCCGAGGTCGCCGAGGCCGAGCTGGCTGATGGCGTTGCGGGAGAAGTCGAAGCCCTGGCGGGTGAGGCCCTGGGCCACTCCGAGGCCGAGGAACAACGGGCCGGCCAGGGCGCCGCCGACCAGCAGGGCGCGTCGGCCGGTGAACGTGGTGGCAGAGGTGGAAGCGGTGTCGATCGCCTGCCGAGCCATGGAAGTCCCCCCAAGGACGTGAGGCCGCCAGAACTGGACTGTCCAGTACTGCGGAACTGGACGGTACGGTACTGGGAGAGGAACTGGACTGTCCAGTACTGTTCCGTCCAGAACGAGAAGCCGAGAAGGGGAGGGAGACGAGATTGGAAGCGAACGAGCCCGGCAACCGGTCGGCCCGCAAGCACCAGGCGATCATGGAAGCCGCGACCACGGTCTTCATGGCCAAGGGCTACGCGGGCACGAGCATGGACGACATCGCCAAGCTCGCGGCCGTGTCGAAGCAGACGGTGTACAAGCACTTCGCCGACAAGGAGAAGCTGTTCGCCGAGATCGTGCTCGCCACGACCGGCCGGATCGAGGCCATGATCGACCTGGTGTCCGACATCCCGGCCGACCCGGCCGCCCTGGAGGAGAACCTGGGCACCCTCGCCCGGCAGTTCCTCACCACCCTGACCCGGCCGCAGGTGCTCCAGCTGCGCCGGCTGATCATCGCCAACGCCGACAACTTCCCGGAGCTGGGCGCCACCTGGTACGAGCAGGGCTTCGAGCGGGTGCTCGCCACCCTCGCCGACACCTTCCGACGACTCGCCGACCAAGGCGTGCTCACGGTGGACGACGCGCTGCTCGCGGCGAACCACTTCTCGGGGCTGCTGCTCTGGATCCCGGTGAACAAGGCGATGTTCCACGGCAGCCCGCAGCACACGGACGCCGAGCTCGAGCGCTACGCCGAAGCCGGCGTCCGGGCGTTCCTCGCCGCCTACCGCTGAACCGCGCCGAACCGGGCTGAACCGCGCTGAACCGCGCCGGACCGCGCCGGACCGGGCGCGCGAGTGATCCAGTTCACAGGGAGGGGTGCATAGCGGGCCGGGGGCCAGTGCCTTTCCACAGGTACAGGCGTTCGGAGATCGGAAAGGCGGTGCTGGATGAGGCATGCGCGAGCGGATGGTTTCGATGAGTTCGTCGCGGCCCGCTGGTCCGCGCTGTTCCACCTCGCGCGCCTGCTCACCGGCGGAGACCGGCACCGGGCCGAGGACCTGCTCCAGGAGGGGCTGCTCAAGTTGTGGTCCGCCTGGCCGAAGGTCGCCGCCCAGGCCCCCGAGGCGTACCTGCGCCAGGTCCTGGTGCGCGCGGCGGCCCGCTCGGCCCGTCGGCGCTGGTGGGGCGAACGCCCCACCGAGGAGCTGCCCGAGACGGCCGGCAGCCAGGACCTGGCCGCCGTCGTGGAGGAACGCACCCGGCTGGAGGCCGCGTTGGCCCTCCTGTCGGCCCGCCAGCGGGCCGCGGTCGTCCTGCGCTACTACCAGGACCTGCCCGAGGGGCAGGTCGCCGAGGTGATGGGCTGCCCGGTGGGCACCGCCCGCTCCCTGGCATCGCGCGGGGTGGCGAAACTGCGGGAGGCTCTGACCGAGGTCGGCGAGCCGGTGAGGTGACGGAGGAACCCATGGATGATTTCGAACAGGAGCTGGCACGCATGATGCGCGACGCCCAGGAGAACACCCCCTTCGAGACCCGGCACCGCGAGCGCCTCCAGGCCGGCGTGCGGTCCCGCCGCCGCACCAAGGGGGCCCTCATGGCCGGCGGTTCCCTGCTGCTGATCGCGGGGGTCGGCGTGGGGCTGCCCGCCGCCTTCGCCCAGGACCACGCCACCACGGCCCCGGCGTCCACCCCGACCGCCACCCCCACGCCCGCCCCGACGGGGACGCCGACGTCCACCCCGACGGCGACCCCCACGCCGCTCGGCAAGCCCGGGACTTCGACGGGGACCCCGACGGGAACCCCGACCGGGACCCCGGTCACTCCGGGCGGCTCCTCGATTCCGACGGGGACGCCCACGGCGCCGGGCGGCTCCCCCGTGACCCCGACGGCCACCCCGACCTACCTCCAGGGCCGCTAGGGAAGGGTCGGCCCGGAACCACGGGTGCCCCGCCCTCCGCGGTGGAGGGCGGGGCACCCGTAGCCCAGGCCCTAGAAGTTCGGCTTGAGGAAGCTGCCGAAGGTGTAGGAACCGACGTTCAGCCAGCGCGTCGCGTCCAGCACGGCGGGGGCCGCGGAGCTGTTCTTGAGCTGGATCTTCGAGTCCAGGAAGTAGTAGTCCATGCCCTGGGTCAGGCAGTCGGTCCAGACGTAGGTGCCGGCGGCGAGCTTGACGGTACTGCTCACCATCGGGGCCATGTCGACGAATCCCCAACCGTAGGAGCCGGCCGCCAGGTTGAGGGTCCGGGACGTACAGATCGAACCCAGGTTGCCGGTGTCGTTGATGACCACGGTCTTCGTGTCGTACAGCGTGGCGCCGGTCGCGGAGGCGGACGTCGCGGTGCCGAGGACACCTGCGGCGGCCACGGCCACGGCCGCGACGGCAATCTTCTTGGTGAACATGAGAAGTCTCCCCGTGTCGATGAAGGTGCTTTCGAACTCGCGTTGATCGCACTGGAGTTCGCGCGGTCGCAGACTCTTTCAACGGCATGATGGGACGTCAAGTCCCTTGTGCAGCAAGGATGTCGATGCGCCACTTTGGTCGCAGGAGTGTTTACTGATCTTGCGCGCGAGGCCGGGGCGGGCGGGGGTGTGCGTAGGAAGTCGACCGGGCCGACTTCCTACGTACGGGCCGGAATCGGCTACCGAGGGCGGGCGCCACCGGACGGGGGTCGGACGTCGGTCGGTTTGCGCCAAAAGCGGGTGGAGCGGGTTTCGCAGAGCGCGCCGACGAGGGCGGCCAGGAGGTTGATGATCAGGAGCCCAAGCATCGGCGGGGGCCGCCGTCACGGCTGCGCTTGTACTCGCGGAGGAGCGCGAGGAGGTTGATCAGGGTGCTCGCCGGAACGTTGCCGAAGTTCACGAGCCGACGACCGGCCAGGTTGCTCTCGCCCGGGTGGACGGAGGGCCAGAGGAGGCCGAACTCGCGTCCCTCTGTGCGGAGTTCGACGAGGAGTTCGGTGAGCTGGCGGCCGGTGAGGTGGAACAGGGCCGGATCGGCGGGGTGGATCGGGTGGTGGGCGCTCACGCGACACCGTCCAACTCGAACCAGGTGGTCTTGCCGAGCTTCCGGGGGTCGACACCCCAGCGGTGGGTGAGGCCTTCGACGAGCCGGAGGCCCCGGCCGGACTCGGAGCAGGGATCGAAGGGGCGCTGCTCGGGGAGGGCGGAGGAGCGGTCGGAGACCCCGACCCGGAGGGTGTTTCCGCGGAGGAGGATGACGACCGCCGGGGCGGGGGTGTTCGCGTGGCGCCAGGAGTTGACGATCAGTTCGACCATGGCGAGCTGGGCGTCGGAGATGAGGTCCGGGGGCCAGTCCAGGCTGGTCAGGGCCTCGCGGAGGGCGTCGCGGGAGACCGCGAGGGAGGGGAAGGGGGAGTTGAGGAGGTTGCGCACAGGGATCTCCCAGAGGGGAACGGGTGAGATCGACGGATGCGTCGCCGTGAACGAGCCCACTGGACATGGGTGTTCTTCGGAGCCCGAGCGGCGTTACTGACGATCCGTTCGGTGATCGGTGCATCACAGACTGTAGGGCATTGGACGGTACATGTGCGACCACTTCCAGTACATGTACCCCTAAATGCGGCTGGACTCGCTGTAGCGCCCCGGTAGATGCTTGAGCACATGCCACCTATCCCCAGTGCACGCAAACAGCGGGTTGGCATCGAGCTGAGGAAGATGCGCGATGCCGCCGGTTCGACCACCACAGAGGCGGCCAAGGTCTTCGGCGTGGACCGCACGAAGATCACGCTCATCGAGCAGGGGGCCTACTCGATCACTCCCGAACGAGTGGTCGCCCTTGCGCACAAGTACGGAGAGCTCGACACCGAGTACATCGAGGCCCTCGCCACCATGGCCGGCGACAAGGGCAAGGGTTGGTGGGAGGAGTATCGCGGATCCGTTCCGCAAGGCTTTCTCGACATCTGCGAATTTGAGTACCACGCGAAGGGCATGTACTCGTACCAAATCTGCCACCCGCCGGGCCCGATGCAAACGGAGCGATACAGCCGTGCGATCTTCCAGGACGCACAAGTCCGCCTGACACCACGCATCGTCGAGACACGGGTCGAGCAACGAATGCTGCGATCCGAGATGTTGATGGCGAAAGGCACGCATCCCTACACGGCGATCGTCCATGAGGCCGCACTGCGCATGCAGTTCGGCGGCCGCGATGTGGCGCGGGAACAGCTGGACTGGATGTTGGAGTTGTCCCAGCTACCGCACATCACGCTACGAGTGGTCGGCTTTGCTGCCGGAGGCTTCAAGGGGCCCGGTCAAGCCATCTACTACGCGAACGGGGCCGTACCTCGGCTCGACACCGTCAGCTACGACTCGATGGAGGGTCCGGTCTTCCTCCACATGCCCGACCATCTGGAGGAATACCGCTCGATGGTTGAGCAGATGGCTGACAGGTCGCTTTCGGTCGAGGGCTCTCGCGATCTGATCGCGAAGATCAAGAAGGAGATATAACCGATGGAGAAGCACTCCTGGATCCGCCCCAGTGCATGCGCCAATGCGGGCAACTGCCCAGAGGTGGCCGTCACCCTCGACGCCGTCTACGTCCGCAGCAGCCTGCTCCCCGACGCCATAGCCCAGCTCACCCCAGCCGAGTGGCGCGACCTCGTCGCCGCCATCCGCAACGGAGAGTTCGACGCCTGACCCCCAACCCGACCGGCCGGCCCCGCCGACCAACTCCCGGACCACTCAACTCGATCCGTCCGTCTCCCGCGATGCGATCTCCAGCATCATGAACAGCCTGTGGGGCCCCGGTGGAAGAACTCGTTTGGCAGAAGCCCAGCGCATGCGGCGATGGCAACAACTGCCCGGAGGTGGCCGTCGCCTCCGACGCCGTCTACGTCCGCAGCAGTCTGCTCCCCGACGCCGTCGCGCAACTCACTCCCACCGAGTGGCGCGACCTCGTCGCCGCCATCCGCAACGGGGAATTCGACACCTGATTCCGCGCAAAGGAGACACAGCCCATGGAGAACCGCCCCTGGACTCGCCCCGGTGGTTGCCCCGACGGCTCAAGCTGCCCGGAGGTGGCCGTCACCCCCGACGCCGTCTACGTCCGCAGCAGCCTCCTGCCGGACGCCGTCGCGCAACTCACCCCGACCGAGTGGCGCGACCTCGTCGCCGCCATCCGCAACGGAGAGTTCGACGCCTGATCCCGCACAGAGGAGACACAGCCCATGGAGAACCGCTCCTGGATTCGGCCCGCCGCATGCGCCAATGCGAACGCCTGCCCAGAGGTAGCCGTCACCCCCGACGCCGTCTACGTCCGCAGCAGCCTGCTCCCCGACGCCATCGCCCAGCTCACCCCCGCTGAGTGGCGCGACCTCGTCGCCGCCATCCGCAACGGGGAGTTCGACGCCTGACCCCCAACCCAACCGGACCGCCCGGGCCCGTTTTGGATCATGCACTCTGAGCTGCTAACGTTCTTCTCGTCGCAAGGAACACAGTTCCTCGCCAGGCGTCAGTGGTACTACCAGAGTACGTCCTACTTTCAGTAGGAAGAGTCCGTGCAATCCGGGCCTGGCGCTCCACAGTCGGACGGCCCGGCACCTCTCACAGGTGCCGGGCCGTTCGCGTTCCCGGGCAACGACTGCCGCCCACTCCTCGATTCGAACCATGGGCGTTGAGCTGCTAATGTTCATCTCGTCGCGAGGGGCATGAAACCTCGTCAGGCGTCAGTGGTACTACCAGAGTACGTCCTACTTTCAGTAGGAAGAGTCCGTGCAATCCGGGCCTGGCGCTCCACGGTCGAACGGCCCGGCACCTCTCACAGGTGCCGGGCCGTTCGCGTTGCCGCCCCCGACTCAGGCCGTGCTGACGTCCCACATCTGACGCGGGTTGCCGTCGTAGAACCCCTGGAACACGGGGTTGCCGGTCGGGGTGGACTCGATGACCTTCTGCGGGTCCTGCTGCAGAGCGATCACGTGCTTGTCACCCACCTGGGGAAGCACCCACCACTGGGTCGGAACGTACTTGTTGCACGTCACCACGACGATCGGGTCGCCGAGGTTCTCAGGCGCCTGGAGGCACTGGCCGACCCGCGCCCTGCTCTCGATCTGGAGACCACCCTGGCTGCCGAAGCGCAGGATCCAGGCCTGGTAGTCCGTGCCGTTGGGCGCCCATGAGAGGGCGACGTTGCCCCCGACGGCGAGGCAATCAGCCGCCCAGAGCACCCGCAAGGGCGGTTGATCCAAGTGGAGTCCGCATGCGAATCGAATTGCCCCGAACCGCCGCAGGCACACGGAGCCGTTCGCGTCACCGGAGCCCGCCCGCCGCCGACCGGCCCGCGACCACCTGGGCACTTACCGCACGTTCCTCCGGTTTCTCATCATCCGGACGATCCACCCTCGACCGCCCGCCGCCGGTCGAGCAGACTGCTTGTCATGGACTTACACCGATTCGTGTTCCTCGACCCGGACGGCACAGCAGGCCGCTGGCTGTACGTGGTCGTCGCCGCCCCCACCGGAGTCCACTACCAGCAGCAGTACGGCGGCACCTCCTGCCACCAAGGCGAACTACAGGGCTTCCTGGTCCCGGTGACCGGCCCCGACGGCCTCACCGCACTCCGAACACTCTTCGAGCGGGACTTCCGCGGCGCCGGAACCCAGCACCGCCCCTGGTCCGACGGCGAACTCGACCGGCTCCGGGACGCCCTGCGCGGCATCACCTACTGGGCCTGCGACGGGGACGCCGAGGAACCGCACGAACTGCGGCTCGACGAGGACCGGTTGGCCGAGACGGACGAAGCCTGGGTGCCCGTGCTCACCCCGGACGGCCCCGGCGTCCTGGTCTGGCCCAACTCGGACTGAGGACGGGCCGGACCTGGGCCCGCCGGACTAGGACCGGCGCCCGATGGCACCCGCCCCCGGGATCCCTAGGCTCGCTGCTGTCCCCGCCCCCTCCCCCACCCGCCCAGGAGCCAGAACCGTGCCGGCCGACGCCACCGCCCACGTCCGCATCGCCCGCCCCTCCCGCGACCTCGCCGCCGCCGAGCACTTCTGGGCCGCCGGCCTCGGCCTGGACGTCCTGTACCGGCACACCACCGACGGCACCCCCGACGAGCACTCGCTCCTCATGGTCGGCTGGCCCGGCGCCGCCTGGCACCTGGAACTCGTCCACGACCCCGCGGCCCCCGTCGAACCGCGGCCGACCGCCGACGACCTGCTGGTCGTCTACCTCGGCCGGCCGGTCGACGAGGAACTGATCGAGCGGCTCGAACAGCACGGCGGCAAGCGCGTCCCCGCGCACAACCCGTACTGGGACGCCTGGGGCGTCACCGTCCAGGACCCGGACGGCTACCTCCTGGTGCTCTCCACCCGCTTCTGGTCCAACACGTAGCCACCGCACCGGCCCCACCCGGCGAGCCCACCCACCACGCGGGCTCGGCGCCCGACCGGGATTCGGGAGTGTCGTACCGGAAGGGCACAATCGGCGCATGCCCGAAACCTTCACCGACCTGGGAACTTTCACCGACCTGGGAACCGTCACCGCACCGTCCGGCCTGCTGGTGCTCGGCATGGCCGGCTGGATCGACTTCTGGCCGGAGACCGGCGCGCCCCTCGGCGAACGTGCCCGTGCGGCGACCGCCACCGCGAGCGGCGCCCACCTCCGGGACGGGGACTGCGAGGCCTTCGCCGTCCGGGCCGCCGCCGACCGGCCGCTGCGGGTCCGGGCCACCACCTCGCCGTCACCGTTCGACGAGGAACCGAGCATCGCCACCCTGGAGATCGAACTCGGCCTCCCCTGGCCCGCCGACGCCGACCCGGCCGTCCCGATCCCGCTCGGCGACCTGCCCGTCGACCGCTGCGGCACGGTGATCGGCGACGCCACCACCCTGGAGGCGTGGACGGGACTGGACGGCGAATCCGTCGACGGCCTCGCCGACGTCACCTACTGGGGCCGCCACGAGGACGACGCCCACGCCCACTTCGGCGGCGAACGGATCTTCTGGCACGGCGTCGACGGCCCGCACGGCTGGCTCGACCTCCCGCTCGCCGAGGCCGCCGCCCGCGCCGCCGAACTCACCACCTGGCGCGGCGGCCTCCCCGGCACCGGCGTCGCCGTCGGTCTCGACCCGCACACCGACCACTACCTGGCCGAGCGGGCCGGCTGGGACCACCCGCTGCGCGTCGGTGCGGTCGAGGTCGGCGGCTGCGCCGTACTCGGCATCGGCTGGGACCAAGGCGACCACGCGGTCCGGCACCACGGCGAACGCGGCTGGGGCCAGGTCTACCCGGTCACCCTCGAAGCCGCCCCGGGCGGCGGCACGGTGCTGCGCTGGTCCATCCCGCCGTACGAGGAAGAAGACTGACGAGCGGCGGCCGTCAGGCGTCCTCGTCGCTGCCGAGCACGGCCGGCCCGAGGTCGGCCGGCAGGTGGGCGACGGCCAGCGCGACGGCCTCCGCCGCCGTCCCGGCCTCGGCGACCACGCCGCCGTGCGGGAACCGCCGCACCTGGTACGAGCGGCCGTCGTCCGCGGGAACGATCGCGATCACCGGTTCGGACGGGAAGCCGGTCCGGCCCGCGAGGAGCAGCCTCCCGTGGCTGACGGCCGGGGACAACTGCCGGAGCCTCGGCTCCGCACCGGCCGCTGCGACCAGCAGGCCGAACTCCGTGGACTCCGATTCCCTCAGGGCCCGTTCCCTGACCCAGCGCCATTGCAGCCCGACCACGGCGGCAACCCCGTGCTCATGGGCCTCGGCGAGCTCCGAGGAGGAGAGGAACGGGAACCGCTCGCGCAGCTCCGCGAGGCTCCGGCCGCTCCCCCAGGCCGCGGCGGCCCGGACGACGTCCCGGAGTTCGGCCGTCCACCCCGTGATCAGCTCGGCGCCCAGGCTCCGGCCGGAGACGCCGAAGCTACGCCTCGCGGCGGACAGGTGGACCTGCAGCGGCCGGCGCGCGGGCCCCGAGGGCACCGCGCCCGCCGGGGGCGCGATGCCCGCCGAGGCCGCGTCGCCCCAGGTCCCCGGCACCAGGGTGATGTCCACGGCCAGTTCGGCGGCGGCCGATTCCAGTGCGGCGGCGAGGCTCCCGGCTGCGGCCACGTCCGGGTAGAGATCAGGATTCACCCACCCAGTCTGACGATACGAGTTCCCCGGAGCCAGAAAACGTCCTGATCCGATCACTTCCGAACGAACCGTACGGAATCGGGTTTTCCGCTCTCGGACGCCGGGGTAGTGCGGAGACGTTCGCACTCCGACGATCCCCCGGGACCGGAACGGAGGCGAATCCTCGGAGTTCTCGGAATTCTCGGAATTCTCCCGGAAGGAATCCACATGAACAGGCTCGTCCGCAACGCCCTCGTCACCGTCGTCGCCGCCGGCGCTCTCACCGCCGCCGTCGCACCCGTCGCCATGGCCGCCGACCAGACCCGGACGGCCGGCACCGCCCAGGCCCGGCTCGCCAACCCGAAGACGGTCAAGGCCGCCGCCTACAACCAGGCCCGCAGCACCCTCGCCCAGGCGGGCAGCCAGACGGCCGCCAAGTCCCACCCGGCCCACGGCACCAAGGACGTCCCGGTCTCCTACGGCACCAGCCTGCTCGCCGCCGCCCGCGACGAGTTCCGCGCCGCCGACAAGAACCTCCCGGCCGGCCAGAAGAAGTCCGACATGTCGATCCCGCACTACAACGCCATCCACAGCGCGGCCGACACCATGGGCATCACCGTCTGGTGACGGACCCGGCCAGACCCCCGGCCAGACGACCGGCCAGACCCCCGGCAACTCCTCGGCGCGGGCCCGGATCTCCTACGGACGACGGAGAGCCGGGCCCGTGCCGAGGAACGCCTGGCGCAGCGGCGCAGCGGTGACGAACACGAACAGCCCGAACAGCGTCATCGCCGGCAGCCCGACCATGCCCTGGAGGTAGGCGAGCGGACGGCGCAGGACGTCGTCCCAGTTCGCCCACCAGTTGGCCGTCAGGTCGGCCGCCATGACCCCCGCCCCGAGCCACACCCCCGTCGGCCGCGCCCGGGCGACCAGCACGGCGGCCAAGGGGTCGAGCACCAGCAGCGCGTGGAACAGCACCTGGCTCGGCACCGGCCACCACGCGTAGGCGTGCAGCCCCCCGCTCCCGACCTGGTACGCGTGCACCGCCGCCCCCTCGGCGAACCCCGCCGCCCACACCGCCGCCACCCTGCGCGGCCGTACTCCCCGTCCCCCACGGATCCCCTGCGTCACCACGCCAGCCTAGGCGGGCGGTTGATCGGCCTCGGGTTCAGGATCCGGCTCCGACCGGCGCCGGCTTGGGGAGCACCCGGGGCTCGCCCAGACTGCCGTCGGGCAGGACCTCGAAGACGGTGAGGGAGGTGCGGCCGGTGACGGTGATCCGGTCCGGCCCGGACCAGTCGACGCGGATGAATTCGCCGTCCCGGGTGTCCCAGGTACCGATGCTCCAGTGGCGGGTAAACCAGCCGGTGCCGGCCTCCAACTCCACCTGGTAGACCGGGTCGATGGAGAAGCCGGAGACGTTGGTGACGCTCAGGATCCGGTCCGGGCGGCTCGGGCTGACGAAACGGTCCTCCCGGCCTCCGTCACCACTGAACACGTAGGACAGGAACAGCACCGGCACCCCGGCGACGACGAGCGGGGCCAGCAGGGCAGCGCAGCCGATCTGCGAGAACCAGGTGCGGAACTCCAGCTCGACCACCAGCGAGACCACGATCAGCACCACCGCCGATCCGATCAGCAGGACCGGCCGGTTGAGCCAGTGCTCGACCACCACCAACCCGCCCGAACGGGAGGCGTGCCAGCCCGGCAGGTACACCAGCAACGCCGCGAGTGCCAGACCTCTGAGCACCCACGCGACCTGCTTGCGGCGCCTCGCCGTCATCCGTCCCCCCGGGCGGTCTTTTGCCGAGCTTTGCGCGGACTTTACTACAAGGGGCCGTTGTTGATCAGGGGTCGCCGTCAGCAGGGCGCCGCCGGCAGGTCACCGTCAGCGGGGCGTCACCGTCGGGCGGCCCGGGTCGGCGGCGAGGAGGACTTCGTCACCCTGGAGGAGATCGGCACCCCGCGCGACTTCGCCGCCGAGGGCTTCGAACCCCGCGACAGCGATCTGGACGAACCCGGCGCGGGCCCCGCTGCTCGCCCCGACCCGGGACCCGGCACCGAGCACCGCGGAGACCACGAGCAGCACCACGGCCGCACCGAGCAGCGGCACCGGACGGTCGAGCAGGCGCTCGACCTCCACCAGGCCCCCCGAGCGGGAGGCGTACCGGCCCGCCGCGTAGGCCAGGAGCGCGGCCAGGGCGCCGGCCCGGAGCCCCTGGACGGCCCACCTGCGACGTACGGTCATCTCCCGCCCCCCTGCGCCGGTTTGCCGAACTTTGGCGCGGACCCTACTACAGGGGCCCGGCGGTGGAGCGGGGCCCGGAACGCCACGGCGGCCCGGGTGGCGGGTGTCCCCGCCTCCCGGACCGTCCGACGGCTACCGGCCGTACCCCCGTCACCGCCGGTAGAAGACGCTCCGCGACCAGAAGTAGCCGAGCAGCGTCAGCCCGGTGCACCAGGCGAGGGCGATCCAGCCGCTGTTGCCGATGCCGGTGCCCATCAGCAGACCGCGCAGGGTCTCGATGATCGGCGTGAAGGGCTGGTACTCGGCGAACCACCGCAGCACGGTCGGCATCGAGTCCGGCGGCACGATCGCACTGCCGATGAAGGGCAGGAAGGTCAGCGGCAGCGGCGTGTTGCTCGCGCTCTCCGGCGTCTTGGAGACCAGCCCGATCCCCGCCGATATCCAGGTCAGCGTCAGGGTCACGAACAGCAGCAGGCCCGCTGCCGCCAGCCACTCCAGCGGCCCGGCGCTCGACCGGAACCCCATGGCGAAGGCCGCGCCGGTCACCACCACGAGCGCGACCACCGTCTGGATCACGCTCCCGACCACGTGTCCGGTCAGGAACGCCGAGCGCGAGATCGCCATCGTCCGGAACCGGTTGACGATCCCCTCGGTCATGTCGACGCAGACACCGACCGCCGTGGCGACCGCCCCCGACGTCGCCGTCATCAGGACGATCCCCGGCGTCACGTAGTCGATGTAGCTCCCGCCCCCGATGCCGGCCCCCAACGCGCCTCCGAAGGCGTAGTTGAAGAGCAGCAGCATCATCACCGGCATCACCACGACGGAGAAGGTCATCGCCGGGTACCGCTGCGCGCGCTTGAGGTTGCGCCTCAGCATGGTCAGCGAGTCGCTGACCACGTACGTCGCCGTGCTCATCGTGCACCCTCTCCGGTGAGTTGCAGGAAGACGTCGTCCAGGTCGGCCGTCTCCACGACCAGCGACTCGGCCGGCACGGAGGCGTTGTCGAGCGCGTCCAGCACCGCCCGCACGGTGAGCACGGAGTTGTCCCCCGGGATGTCCAGCCGCAGGGCCTCCGCGTCGGCGGTGGCGTAGTCGAACAGCGCCGCGGCGGCGGCGAGTCGGTCGGTGTCCGAGAACTGGAGCCGGATCCGCCCGCCGGGGACGATCCGCTTCAACTCCTCGGCCGTGCCCTCGGCGACGATCCGGCCGTCGTCCAGGACGGCGATCCGGTCGGCGAGTTGGTCGGCCTCGTCCAGGTACTGGGTGGTGAGGAAGATCGTCACCCCGTGGTCGGCGACCAGGCCCCGGATGATCTCCCACATGGTGCGCCGACTGCGCGGGTCCAGCCCGGTGGTGGGCTCGTCCAGGAAGATCACCTCGGGGTCGCCGACCAGGGTCATCGCCAGGTCGAGCTTGCGCCGCATGCCGCCGGAGAAGGTGGCGACCGGCCGGCGCGCGGCTTCGTCGAGCTCGAAGCGCCGCAGCAGTCCCTCGGCTCGCCTCCGCCCCTCCCGACGGCGGAGGTGGTTGAGGTCGGCCATCAGCATCAGGTTCTCCTCGGCGGTGAGGAGGTTGTCCACCGCCGAGAACTGGCCGGTGACCCCGATCGCCTTCCGCACCCCGTCGGCCTGGCGGGCCACGTCGTGCCCGGCCACCCGGACCGTGCCGCCGTCGGCGGGGATCAGGGTGGAGAGGATCTCCACGGTGGTGGTCTTGCCCGCGCCGTTCGGCCCGAGCAGGGCGAAGACGCTGCCCGCCGGGATGGACAGGTCGACGCCCCTGAGCACCGCCTTGTCCCCGTAGTTCTTGGTCAGGCCGGTCACCGAGATCGCCGCGGTGCTCGCGACCGGGGCCGTCGCCGGGTTCGCCGTCGTCGCCGCCATCAGGCCCTCCGGATGAGGATGCTGCCGATCTGGGTGGTGCCGCGGACCTCGACCGTCTCCCGGGCCTCGCCCGGACCGGTGGCCGTGTCGAGGGCGTTGCGGACGGCACCGAACTTGCTGTGCACGTCGAGCCAGGCCGCCGTGCCCTCCGCGATGCCGACCTCGATGTCCCCGACGCCGACCTGGAGGCCGACCTTGCCCCGGACGACCTGGCCGACCCGGATGTGGCCGTTCGCGGTCTTGGCCTCGACGTCCCCCTCGGCGAGGCCGATGTGGATCCGGCCGTTGGAGGCGTTCGCCGCCAGCTCGCCGCGCACCTCGTCGATCTCGGTGTCGCCGTGGCTGTTCTTGACCGTCAGCCGGCCCCCGACGGAGCCGACCTCGATCCGGCCCGAGCCCGTCACCTCGGCGTCCCCGGTGACGGTGCCGACCCGGATGTCGCCGATGTCGGTCTTGAGCCGCGCGCCGGCGGCCCGGTCGAGCTGGATCCGGCCCATGGAGGTCTTGATCCGGCAGTCGCCGAGCGGGCCCTCGGTGACGAAGTCCGCCATCGGGGAGTCGGCGTGCACCTCGGAGCCGGCGGGCAGCTCGACGGTGAGGTCGATCGAGCCCTTCTTGCTGGAGAACACGGTGCGCTGCTTGGGGCCCTTGACGGTGAGCCGGCCGCCGGAGAAGTCGACCTGGGTCAGCTCGGCGGCCTTGACGTCCGCGTCCCTGGCGGCGCTGGTGGGCCGGACCTCGACGACGGTGTCGGTGCGCTTGCTGGCCCGGATCCACACCGAGCCGATCTCGAACTCAAGGGAGACGGAGATCTGTCCGTCGGTCTCGTACGTGGGCATGGCTGTGCCGTCCTCTTGACTCGTGTGAGTGTTCCCGCTGGTCGGTGCGGGGGTGACGTTGCAGGGGCGGTGGGTCTGGCGGGGCCAGCAGGACCGGCGGTGCTGCGGGGCGCTAGTGGACCCAGCCGGTGAAGCCCTGGCCTCCGACGCCGCGGACGGCGCGGGACCCGAGCTCGGCGGCCGGGCGGGCGGCCCGGGCACCGCCGTCGACCGCTCCGGCGACGGCCCGGACCAGCCAGGCGTTGAGCGAGAGGCCCTCCTGCCCGGCGGCCTCCTCCGCCCTGGCCTTGAGGTGGGCGGGCAGGCGCAGGTTGATCCGGGCGGTACCGCTGTCGTCCGACTCCGGCGTCACGGACGGGGGCACCGGCAGCGCGGGTGGCACTATCGGTGGCACCACGGGCGGCGCCACCGGTGGCGCCACGGGCGGCAGCGCGCCCGACGCCGCGGGCGACAGCACGCTCGGCATCGCGGGCGGCACGTCGCCGTGGAAGCCGGCGGAACCGGGCGGCGCCGTCACCACGAACTCGGGGTCGAGGCCGCGCAGTCGCACGTCCACCGAGCCCGGGGCGAGGTCACGGGTGACTTCGCCCATGGCGGCGGAGAGGGCGTTGAGCAGGGTGAGCCGCACGGCCGACTCCAGCGGGAGCGTCAGCCGGTCGGCCAGCGCCCGCGCCTCGTCCCCACCGGTGGCGGCGGCCACCGCGAGCTCGTTCCGGAGGTTTTCGACGTACGGCGTGAGGTCCATGGCTAGAGCATGGCACAGCCGTGGTGCCATGTCGAGGCGTTTTTGGCACCACTTTGGCGCCACACCCGGTGCCACCTCCGGCCACGCCCGGCGCCACCCTCGGCACCATGTCCGTCGCCACCTCCGGCGCCGCACCTGCGGCACCACGCGAACCGCCCCGCCGACGACGTCGACGGGGCGGTTGACCTGCGGGAACGTCAGCGCTGCTGCTGCCAGCCCGCCAGGTAGGAGTCGATCTCGCCGGCCAGCCGCGCCTTGCCCGCCTGCTCCAGGAAGGAGGCCTCGACCGCGTTGCGGGCCAGCGCCGCCACCCCGGTCTCGTCCAGCCCCAGCAGCCGCGCCGCCACCGCGTACTCGGTGTTGAGGTCGGTGCCGAACATCGGCGGGTCGTCGCTGTTGACGGTGACCAGCAGCCCGGCGTCCACCATCCGCTTGATCGGGTGGTCCTCGATCCGCTCCACCGCCCGGGTGGCGATGTTGGAGGTCGGGCAGACCTCCAGCGGGATGCGGTGCTCGCCCAGGTGGTCGACCAGCGCCGGGTCCTTCACCGCCTGGGTGCCGTGCCCGATGCGCTCGGCGCCGAGCTCGCGGATGGCGTCCCAGACCGTCTCCGGCCCGGTGGTCTCACCGGCGTGCGGGACGGAGCGCAGCCCGGCCGCCCGGGCCCGGTCGAAGTACGGCTTGAACTGGGGCCGCGGCACGCCGATCTCCGGGCCGCCCAGGCCGAAGCTGACCAGGCCCTCGGGGGCCAGGTCGGTGGCCAGCCGGGCGGTGATCTCGGCGGCCTCCAGGCCGGCCTCGCCCGGGATGTCGAAGCACCAGCGCAGCACCACGCCGAGGTCCTTCTCGGCGCGCAGCCGGGCGTCCTCGATCGCCTCCATGAAGGCCACGTCGGGGATGCCGCGCTTGACCGAGGAGTACGGCGTGAGGGTCAGCTCGGCGTAGCGGATGTTCTGCCGGGCCATGTCCTCGGCCACGCCGTAGGTGAGCGCCCGGACGTCCTCGGCGTCGCGGACGAGGTCCACCACGCTCAGGTAGACGTCGATGAAGTGCGCGAAGTCGGTGAAGGTGAAGTACTCGGCGAGCGCCGCCGGGTCCGTCGGCACCTTCGACTGCCCGGCGTAGCGGGAGGCCAGGTCCGCGACGATCCGCGGCGAGGCCGAGCCGACGTGGTGGACGTGCAGCTCCGCCTTGGGCATCCCGGCGATGAACGCCTCGATGCTCCGGTCGCCCGGCCCGGTCCTGCTGGGGTTGGGGCCGATCCGACTTCCGTCCGGCTGGACCACGGTGGTTCCCTCTTCTCTGCTTCTACGCGCGTACCGACTGGTGCTGGCAAGGATAGGCCCGGGCCCGGGATCACCCGCCGAGGGCCACCGCCACGGTGTGGATCAGCAGCCCGGCCAGGGCGCCCACCACCGTGCCGTTGATCCGGATGAACTGGAGGTCCCGCCCGACGTTGGCCTCGATCTTGCGCGAGGCCTCGTCGGCGTCCCAGCCCGCCACCGTCTCGGAGATCAGCGAGGTGATCTCGGTCCGGTAGGTGTCGACCAGGTACTGGGCGGCGTCCTGCAGCCAGCCGTCGACCTTGGCCTGGAGCTTGGCGTCGGTGGCCAGGCGCTCGCCGAAGCGGCGCACGCCGTCGCGGATGCGCCGGCGCAGTTCGCTGTCCTCGTCCTCGGCCGCGCCCATCACCAGGGTGCGCACGGCCGCCCAGGTGGAGTTGATCAGGTCCTGCACCTCGGGGCGGGCGAGCAGCTCGCCCTTGGCGCGCTCGACCCGGGCGATGGTCTCCGGGTCGTTCTGCAGCTCGGTGGCGAAGTCGGCGAGGAAGTTGTCGATCGCGCCGCGGGCCGGGTGCTCGGGGTCGTCCCGGATGTCGGTGACGAAGCGCAGCAGCTCCTTGTAGACCCGCTCGCCGACCTGGTGGTCGAGGAACTTCGGGGTCCAGCCCGGGGTCTTCTGGGTGACCTTGCGGACCACGTCCTCGTGGTTGTCGGTCAGCCAGCCGTGCGCCCGGACGGCGACCAGGTCCACCACCCCGTGGTGGCCGCCGTCCGCGACCACCTTGCCCAGCATCCGGCCCATCGGCTCGGCCACCGAGGTCGCGGCGGCCCGCCTGGTCACCGCCTCGGCGACCACCGCCCGCACGTCGTCGTCGCGCAGCACCGCGAGCAGCCCGCGCAGCGCCGCCGAGGCCTCCTTGGTGACCCGCTCGGCGCTCCCCGGTGCGGCCAGCCACTCCCCCAGCCGGCGGCCGACGCCGAGCGCGGCCAGCCGGCCGCGCACCACGTGGCCGGCCAGGAAGTTGTCGCCGACGAACTCGCCGAGCGAGCGCCCGAAGGCGTCCTTCTTGGTCGGGATGATCGCGGTGTGCGGGATCGGCAGGCCGAACGGACGGCGGAACAGCGCCGTCACGGCGAACCAGTCGGCCAGCGCGCCGACCATGCCGGCCTCGGCGGCGGCCGCCACGTACCCGGCCCAGGGGCCGGCACCGGCCGCCTTCGCCCAGGTCGCCAGGGCGAAGACCAGGGTCGCGAAGGCCAGCAGGCCGGTCGCGATAGTCTTCATCCGGCGGACGCCGTGTCTCTTCTGCTCGTCGGCCGCGGTGAACCGGACCCCGGGGCCGGTCCCGCTGAAGGCTTCGTCACTCACCCCGCCAGTCTGCCCGCTGACCGGCGCGGACGGGGGCGTGCCCCGCGATCACACGCCCCCGGAACCGAAGCGCACCCGGGCCGGGCCGCCTCCGACCCGCCGCACGCCCCGCCCAGCACGCCCCCGAACCGCTCACGCCCCGCCCCGCACGCCCCCGAACCGGCCGCCTCCAGCGGCCACGCAGACGTCCGGACCGCCGACGTCCGAACCGCGATCGTCCAGGCCCACGTCCAGGCCCGCATCGGGGCTCACCCCCGCCCTCCGTTCACCGAGTTGGCGAGCCGACGCCACACCGGGTGGCGCCGCAGCCCGCGCCGCAGCTGCTCCGGGACGACGCCGCGCCACAGCTGCTGGGCGAGGTTGAGCGGCGGGACGTCCACCGGCAGCGGCTCCTCGCCCAGCAGGAACAGCCCGTCGGGCAGGCCGAGCCGGGCGTCCCGGAACGCCGGGTACCCCGCGTAGCGCCGCCGGCCGACCGCCACCACCGGCGGGTCGCCGTGCGCGGCCTCGTAGCGGATCTGGTCGCGCAGTGCCCCCGGCCGTACGGCGGCGGCGAGTTCGAGCCGCAGCCGGGCGGTGACCGGCAGCCGGTCGTACACCGCGCGGGCGCCGAAGCACTCGATCATCCGGCCGACCTCGGCGCACACCCGCCGTTGCAGCCCGTCGTCCAGCAGCAGGAAGCCGTCCTGGAGCAGCCGGGGCACGTCCCAGGCGAAGCTGCGCACCCGAATGGCGTCCAACTCCTCCCCGGGATCCGCGAGTTCGGCGGCCACCTGCTGGAGGGCGGTGATCCCGCGCAGCCGGTCGAGCACCGAGGCCCGCTCGGTGGCGTTGCCCCGGTCCTCGCGCAGCACCAGGACGTAGTGGTCGTAGTCGGCGGGGACGGAGACCCGGACGGCCCGCAGGCAGGCCTCCAGGGTGAACGGCCGGTCCGAGAGGACCACGTCCGAGCCCCAGGCGTCGGCGGCCGCGACCAGCCGCTCCAGCGCCTCCTCGCCGAGCCGGTCGTCGGCGCCGAGGAAGAGCACGTACCGCCCCCGGGCCAGGTCCGCGCCGCGGTCGGTGGGGCCCGCCGGGCCACCCGGGTCGGGCTGGTGGACCACCCGGAACACCCCGGGGTGCCGGGCCGCGTACTCGTCCAACAGCACCTCGCCGCCGTCCGTGGAGCCGTCGTCGACGACCACCACCTCCAGCCGCCCCGGCTCCAGGGACTGCCCGACCAGCGAGTCCAGGCACGCGGCGAGGTACGGCACGGTGTCGTAGACCGCGACCACCACGGTCACGTCGGGTACGGTCATCGGGCGGCGGGCCTCCGGGGCAGCGGCGGTTCGCCGGCGCGCTGACCGGCGGCGATGCACGGTCCAACTCGGCCGCCCGCCGGGGAGTCACCTGCCCTCCCCGGACGGGTGACGCGCACCGAACGCCCGCCCGAACCGTCGACCCCCGAACGGCCGCCGCCCCGGCCCGGGCCGCCCCGCCCTCAGCCGATCGCCACCTCCGCGTACATCCGCGCGATCACGTCCTCGATGGCCGGCTCGCGCACCGAGAGGTCCACCAGCGGGTACCGCGCCGCGACCGCCGCCACGATCGGCGCCGCGCTCTCCTGCGCCGGGAAGGCCAGCCACTGGCGCGGCCCCTCGACCTTCACCACCCGCGCCCCGGCCACCTCGATCGCCGGCCGGGCCTCGGCCAGGTCGACCACCAGGGTCCGCTCGCTGCGCCCGGCGGCGTGCAGCCCGTCCAGCCCGCCGTCGTGGACGACCCGGCCGTGGTCGATCACCATCACCCGGCCGCAGAGCTGCTCGATGTCGGTGAGGTCGTGGGTGGTGAGCAGCACGGTGGTGCCGCGGTCCCGGTTGACCTCGCGCAGGAACTCCCGCACCCGGCCCTTGCTGACCACGTCCAGGCCGATGGTCGGCTCGTCCAGGTAGAGCACCCGGGGGTCGTGCAGCAGGGCCGCCGCGAGGTCGCCGCGCATCCGCTGGCCGAGCGAGAGCTGCCGTACGGGGGTGTCCAACAGGCCGCCCAGGTCGAGGAGTTCGACGCAGCGGCCGAGGTTCTCGCGGTACCGCGGGTCGGGGATCCGGTAGATCCGGCGGGCGAGTTCGAAGGAGTCGCGCAGCGGGAGGTCCCACCACAGGGTGGTGCGCTGCCCGAAGACGACGCCGATCCGGCGGGCCAGCGTGACCCGTTCGCGGGCCGGGTCGACCCCGGCGACGCGCAGCCGGCCGGAGCTGGGGACGAGGATGCCGGTGAGCATCTTGATCGTGGTCGACTTCCCGGCGCCGTTGGGCCCGATGTAGCCGACGCACTCGCCGGCCTCGACGGTGAAGCTGAGGCCGTCGACCGCGCGCACCTCGCGCTTGACCCGGCTGAACCGGCCGGTGCGGGCCCGCACGGTGAAGGTGCGGTGGACGTCCTGGAGTTCGATCAGTGCCACGGTGGGTCCTTTCGGTACGGGGGGTCAGCTGCCGGTGCCGCGGTAGGCGCGCAGTCCGGCCCGCCAGGCCAGCCCGGCGGCGGCGACGCAGAGCGCGGCGGCGACCGGGGAGGCGTACTGGAAGGCGGTGGGCAGCCCGAGCGGGTCGGGCCGGTCGAGGATGCGCAAAGTGGGCAGCCAGTTGACGAAGGCCAGCGGGACGCCGAAGACCGCCCCGGCCACCAGTTCCTTGGCGAAGACCGTCGGCGGGTAGTGCAGCAGGGTCGCGCCGCCGTAGGTGAAGGAGTTCTGGATCTCCTTGGACTCGCCCCACCAGAACTGGACGGTGGCGCCGCCGACGTAGATCGCGCCGAAGATGACGCTGCCGCACACCAGCAGGACGGGCACCAGCAGCACCCGGTCCCAGGTCCAGTGCACGTCCAGGGCGGTCAGGGACCAGCCGAGCACGATCACGGCCTGGAGCGGGCGGCCGAGCCGGCGCAGGGTGAACCGCTCGGCGCACAGCTGGGAGAGCGCCGGCGCGGGGCGGACCAGCATGGTGTCCAGCGAACCGTTCATGATCCGTACGCCGAGGCCGTCGGCCGAGCCGACCAGCAGGTTGGCGATGCCGAGCGAGAAGGTCGCGGTGGCGTAGAGGAAGGCGATCTCCGGCAGGCGCCAGCCGCCGAGCTGGTCGGTGTGCCGGAACATGATCACCAGCACGACGAAGTCGAGCGAGTGGGTGACCAGGCTGGCCAGCAGGTTGAGCAGGAAGGAGGCCCGGTAGGCCATCATCGAGCGCATCCACATCCGGGCGCAGATCCACCAGGAGCGGACCGCCCAGGACGTCCGGGCGAGGAACGGCTCAGCCACCCTGCACCACCACCCGGCGGGTCGCCAGCCACTGCGCGCCCCGGCCCGCGGCCAGCAGCACGGCCGCCCAGCCGAGCTGGAAGCCGAGCGCCCGGAGCAGCCCGGTGCCGCCCGCCCGCTCCAGGAAGACGTCGGTCGGCACCTTGACCAGGGCCGCCCAGGGCAGCACCCGGGCCAGGTCGCCGAGCCAGCCGGGGAAGAGCACGATCGGCAGCAGCATCCCGGAGAAGAACATCGAGACCACCAGGCTCACCGCGCGCACCCCCTCCGAGTCGTGCAGCCAGAAGCCGGTGATCGAGACCAGGAACCGCACGCCGAAGCTGACCAGCAGCGCGAGCAGCACCGAGAGCAGGAAGAACACCCAGGTCAGCGGCCGCTCGGGCATCCGGGTGCGGAACACCAGGGCACCGAACAGCATCGGCACGGTGCCGCGGACCAGCGCCTGGAAGCCGGCCCGGCCGAGGTCGGTGGCCAGCCACCAGCCCTGGAAGTCGACCGGACGGTAGAGGTCGACGGCGATGTCCCCGCTGCGGAAGCGGTCCTGGATCTCGTCCTGGAAGCCCCCGCCCCAGACCGCGACGGTGACCAGCAGGCCCTGGCTGACCCAGATGTAGGTGACGGCCTGGCCCTGGTCGTAGCCGCCGAGGTTGGGGCGGGCCTGCCAGAGGGCGAGGAAGGAGGAGGCCAGGATGACCCCGAAGACGGTGTTGGTGAAGGTCCCGGCCAGGGTGGCGGCCCGGTAGGTGGAGTAGCGGCGGAAGGCGCCGCGGGCGACGGCGGCGTACAGCCCGAGGGCGGTGCCGGTATCGGGAGGCCTCGCCTCCGCGGTGGAAGCTCCGTGCATATTGTCTCCTTATCGACATTTGCAGGCGCAGACGGGCGCCGCGCGACGTCGGCGCACACCCCAGCGGCCCCGACCGACCGCCCCCGGGGGTACCGGGCCGGACGTGCGGAGCTGACGAAGTGGACGCGCTATGCGATTTGCACCTTTCACCGTACCGCCGGCCCCCACGGCCCGCACCCGGATTTCCGACGCACCCCGGGGCGCGCGCACCGCCACGCGCAACCACGCAGTTCAGACCCCCGCCGCCGCTGAACCCACGTCAAATAGCAGATAATCCCGCCATGACGTTGAGCACCCGCCGCCAGGCCAAACGGGCCGCCCGCCGCGAAGCCCGCCGCGCCCTCCCCCTCTGGCGCCGGCTCCTGCCCACCTGGCGGATCACCCTCGGCACCCTCACCGCGCTGCTGCTGCTCGCCGTCGGCGCCTTCGCCGTGCTCTACGTCATCGTCCCGGTGCCCGACCCCAACGCCCACGCCACCGCCCAGAACAACATCTACCTCTACGCCGACGGCACCACCGAGATCGCCCGCACCGGAGCCGTCAACCGCACCGACGTCACCATCGAGCAGATCCCCCTGCCGACCCAGCAGGCCGTCGTCTCCGCCGAGGACCGCACCTTCTACCAGAACCGCGGCATCGACCTGAGGGGCATGGCCCGGGCCGGCTGGAACACCCTGCTCGGCAAGGGCATGCAGGGCGGCTCCACCATCACCCAGCAGTACGTCAAGAACTACTACCTGACCCAGGACCAGACCTTCGAACGCAAGGGCCGCGAGCTCTTCATCGCCCTCAAGGTCGACCAGCAGCGCAGCAAGAACGAGATCCTCGCCGGCTACCTCAACAGCAGCTACTTCGGCCGCGGCGCCTACGGCATCCAGAGCGCCGCCCACGCCTACTACGGCGTCGACGTCTCCCAACTCACCCTCGGCCAGGGCGCCTACCTCGCCTCCCTGCTCCAGGCCCCCAGCCTCTACGACGTCCGGACCGCCACCCCCGCCAACCGCGAGAAGGCCCTCGCCCGCTGGAACTACGCCCTCGACGGCATGGTCCAACTCGGCTTCCTCACCAGCGCCGACCGCACCGCCACCACCTTCCCCGAACCCATCGACCCCCAGCCCGCCACCGGACTCGCCGGCCAGGCCGGCTACCTGGTCGGCGTCGCCGACGACTACCTCATCTCCTCCGGCACCATCGACGCCGCCACCCTCAAGGCCGGCGGCTGGCGGATCACCACCACCTTCGACAAGCCCCGCCAGGACGCCTTCGTCAAGGCCGTCCAGTCCGAGCTCACCAGCGAACTCGACCCCAAGGCCCGCCCCGCCACCGACACCGACGTCCGGGTCGCCGGCGCCTCCGTCGAACCCGCCACCGGCCGCGTCGTCGCCGTCTACGGCGGCCCCGACTACGCCAAGCAGCCCTTCAACGACGCCCTGCGCCAGGACAACCAGATCGGCTCCACCTTCAAACCCGTCGACCTCGCCGCCGGCCTGATCGCCCAGCACTCCGTCGACGGCCGCCCGATCACCACCGAGACCCGCTACGACGGCACCAGCGAACGCCCCGTCACCGGCGGCCCCACCCCGTACGCCCCGCCCAACGAGGACGACGTCGACTACGGCAACATCACCCTGCGCTACGCCATGGTCAAGTCCGTCAACTCCGTCTACGCCCAGGAGGGCGTCGACGCCGGACTCGGCCGCGTCCGGGACACCGCCGTCAAACTCGGCATCCCCGACAGCGTCCGCGGCATGGACCCGGCCAACACCTCGATGACCCTCGGCACCGCCACCCCCAGCGCCCTCGACCTGGCCGGCGCCTACGCCACCCTCGCCAACCACGGCCAGGCGCACACCCCCTGGTCCGTCCAGAAACTCGAACGGGTCAACCCCGGCGGCGCCATCGACGTCCCCAAGATGCCCGACCACAAGGCCACCGACGCCGTCGGCCGCACCGTCGCCGACTCCGTCACCGACGTCCTGCGCGACGTCGTCAGCCCCCGCGGCACCGGCGCCGCCGCCCTCGACCTGGGCCGCCCCGCCGCCGGCAAGACCGGCACCACCGACGCCAACCTCTCCGCCTGGTTCGCCGGCTACACCCCCGAACTCACCACCACCGTCGGCCTGTTCCGCGAGAACCCGAAGACCCACGCCAAGGAGCCGCTGGCCGGCACCGCGGGCCTCACCCGGGTCAACGGCGGCGCCTTCCCCACCCGGATCTGGACCGACTACATGACCGCCGCCCTGAACGGCACCCCCACCCAGCAGTTCGACCTGCAGACCGGCCGCGGCGACCAGGGGCCCGACACCTGGACCCCCACCGCCGTGCCCAGCACCAGCACCTCCCCCACCAGCACCCCCAGCACCGCCCCCACCGGCGCGCCCGCACCCACCGCCCCCAGCCACGCCCCCAGCGCCCCCGCCGCCACCGAGCAGCCCGGCCCCGACGCCCCCAGCCCGCAGAACCCCCAGCCCACCCCCAGCCAGGAACAGCCCACCCCCAGCACCCGGCCCACCCCGACCCGGCCCGCACGCCCCAGCAACCCGCCCACCGCCACCACCGGGCCCACCGGAACGGCCACCGCCCCGGCCCAGTGAGCGACCGGGTGACGCCGCGCCCCGCCCCCCGCCAGGGCCCGTCCTCAACCTCCCGCTACGCCACCAACTCCCGCTCCAGCGGCGTACGGAAGCGCGGCGTCACCCGCACCTCCCCCAGCCACCCCGCCAACCGCCCCGCCTCCGCCGCGACCGCCCGCTCCGCCACCGCCCCCACGTCCCGGAACAGCCGCCACACCACCTCACCGTCCGCCCGCTGCGCCCAGCCGCCGACCACCTCGCCGCACCACCACACCGTCGGCCCCGCGTTCCCCGCCCGGTCGAACAGCGCCGGCACGTCCTCCGGCCGCAGGTACCAGTCCCGCCCCCGCCACCCCATCACCGCCGGATCCAGCGCCGGCAACAGCGCCGCCCACGGCTCCGGGGCCGCCACCGGCCCCTCGTCCCCCGGCAGCACCACGGCCGCCGCACCGCCCGCCAGCGCCACCGCCCGCGCGTCCACGTCCGCCAGCGCCCGCCGGACGTCCCCCAGCGTCCAGCCCGTCCACCACTTCACGTCCTCGACCGCGGCCGGCCCGTACGCCGCCAGCCAGCGCCGCACCACCTCCGCCTTCGCCTCCCGCACCGGCACGTCCGGCCACTGCGGCACCAGCGCCCACGGATAGCTGCTGCTCAACCAGGACCCGCGCGGACGGCACCGGCGCACGTGCCCGTCCGAGGCCAGCAGCCGCAGCAGCCGACTGCCCACGCTCTGCTTCGCCTCGTACGCCTTGCCCGCCGACATCAGCATCGTCTCCCGCAACTGCGGGACGTCGTCGCCGAGTTCCTTGGTCGTCGCCTCGCCGCGCACGGCCAGCGCGGCCAGCACCGCACGCTCCGCCTCCGCCAGCCGGGCCTCGTCCCAGCCCTCGGCGTGGTCGCGCAGGTGCTTGAGCAGCCCCGCCCGCTCCTTCGCCGCGATCGCCCGCGCCGCCCCCGAACTCACGTACGGGGCCAGGCCCTCCGTCACCGCGAAGATCGTCCGCCGCATCGACAGCAGCTTCACCAGCGAGACGTCCTCGTACAGCGCCCGGTCCACCTCCGCCACCGAGGGCTCCGCCAGCCGCGCGCACGCGGACAGGTACACCGTCGCCGCGTCCGTGGCGTGCAGCCCGACCACCGCGTCCGCCACGTCCTCCACCCGCGCCGCCCGCACAGACGGCGCCAACAACTGCCGCCGCCCCAACCGGGCCCGCCGCTCCACCTCACCGATCACCGGGACGCTCATGCCCGGACCCTAGCGGCTGCCACCGACAGAACCGAGGTGCTCCGCCGCGGACCCGGCCAACTCCGCGAACTCCGCGAGCAGCGGCGACGTCCGCCCCGCCGCCCAGGCCACGCACACCCGGTGCGGCGCGAGGTCCGACACCGGCACATGCACCACGTCCGCACGGGTGTAGAAGGCGGCCATCGACAACGGCAGCACCACCATCCCCTCCCCCGCCGCCACGTACTCCAGCTTCTCCTCCACCGTGTCCACCCGCGGCCGCGACCGCTCCGGCCGCCGCCCGGACACCCCCGGCAGATCCCGCCACTCCGGCACGAAGTCCGGATCCTGCAGCAGCAGCTCACCACCCAACTCGGCCATCACGACCGACACTTCACCCGCCAACCGGTGCCCCGCCGGCAACACCGCCACCCGCGGCTCGGCGAACAGCGGACGCAGCACCAGACCCTGCCGGTCCACCGGCAACCGCACGCAGGAGACGTCCACCCGGCCGTCCAGCACCATCCGCGCCTGATCGGCCCAGGAGGTCCGCACCACCTCCACCGCCAGCCCCGGATGCCGCCCGCGCAGCCCCCGCACCGCCGCCGTCACCGCCACCCCCGGCATGAACCCCACCACGAACCGCGCCGGACCCTCCCCCGACCCCTCCCCCGACCGCCCCACCCGGCGCCGCAACGCCTCCGCCGCCGCCAGCAACGGCGGCGCGTCCTCCAACAACTGCCGCCCCGCGTCCGTCAGTTCGGTCGACCGCCGGTCACGCCGGAACAACTGCGCACCGAACTCCGCCTCCAACGACCGGATCTGCCGCGACAGCACCGGCTGCGCGATGTGCAACTCCACCGCCGCCCGACCGAAGTGCAACTCCCGTGCCACCGCGACGAAATACCGCAGCTTCCGCAGATCGACGTCCACCGCCACCGCCACCCCGCTCACCACTCCCCGCTGATACCCCGAGGGTATGACAGCCGACCGAACAGGTCTTGGACGCCACCACCCCGCCCGGAGCACCATCGACCCAAGCCCCCCGCCCCACCACGAAAGGCACCACCATGCCCCTCAAGGAACAGCACGTCGTCGTCCTCGGCGGCACCTCCGGCATCGGCCTCGCCACCGCCGCCCTCGCCGCCGAACGCGGCGCCCGCGTCACCGTCGTCTCCAGCCGGCCCGACAGCGCCCACCGCGCCCTCGCCACCCTGCCCACCGGCACCGCCGCCGAGACCGCCGACCTCACCGACACCCACCAGGTCAGCGCCCTCTTCGACCGCCTCGGCCCGCTCGACCACCTGGTCTACACCGCAGGCGACCCGCTCGCCCTGATGACCGTCGACGCCATGGACCTCGACGCCGCCCGCGCCCTCTTCACCCTGCGCTACTTCGGCGCCCTCGACGCCGTCCGCGCCGCCACCCCGCAGCTGCGCCCCGGCGGCTCGATCACCCTCACCTCCGGCACCGCCGGCCTGCGCCCGGTACCCGGCTGGAGCGTCCCCGCGAGCATCTGCGGCGCGGTCGAAGCCCTCGTCCGGGCGCTGGCCGTGGAACTCGCCCCGATCCGGGTCAACGCCGTCCGGGCCGGGATGATCCGCACCCCGCTCTGGTCCGGCCTCCCCGAGACCGACCGCGAGCAGCTGTACGCCCGGACCGCCGCCGCCCTCCCCCTCCGCCGGATCGGCGACCCCGAGGACACCGCCGAGGCCTACGCGTACCTGATGGAACAGCGCTTCGCCACCGGCACCGTCCTCACCGTCGACGGCGGCGGCCTGCTCGCGTAGGGCACCCGGCCAGCAGGGCGGCCCGATCAGAGGTACAGCCCGGTCGTCCCCTCCGTGTCCCCGAAGCGCGACGCCGCCACCGCGTGCAGGTCCCGCTCGCGCAGCAGCACGTAGGTGGCGCCGCGGACCTCCACCTCCAGCTTGTCCTCCGGGTCGTACAGCACGCGGTCACCGGGCTCCACCGCGCGCACACTCTGGCCGACGGCCACAGCTTCCGCCCACGTGCACCTTTTACTTAGCTCCGCGGTCGCCGGGATCAGGATGCCGCCGGTCGAGCGGCGCTCGCCCTCGCTGCCCTCGATGCGCACCAGCACGCGGTCGTGCAGCATCCGGATCGGCAGCTTCTCGCCCAGCCGGTCGTGCCGCACCTCGTCGTGCCCGTGGTCGGAAGGGGTCGGTTCGTCGTTCGTACTCACGGTCCCGAAGGTACCGCCCCCGGGCGTGGCGCGTGACGCTGGCCCGGCATGCGGAAGGGCCGGGCCGCCCATCGGCGTCCCGGCCCCTCCGGACGTCCTGCCCGATCCGGTGTCCAGCCCTCTGCTCAGTCCTCGCGGCGCTTGCGCGAGGAGGACAGCAGCACCACCAGGCCGAGGCCGACCAGCGCGACCGGGACGATCCGCTCCTTGCGCGGCTGCCCCTTCTCGTCCACGAACTGCGCCTTGACCTTCTCCACCAGGCCGTTCGCGGCCACGTACGCCCGGGCCGTCTTCTCCTCGACGGTGGCCATCGCCTTCGCCTTGACCTGCGCGGAGATGGTGCTCGGGTGGATCCGCACGGCCAGCTCGTCCAGGTTCGACGCCAGCCGGTCACGGGTGCGCTCGATGTCCGCCTCGATCTGCGCAGCCGTCCGCGCCGGCTTGTCCTGCGTGCTCGCGTCGCCCACTCGGGCCACCCCATTCACTTGCCGATGTAGTCCTGTCGTCCTCTGCGACCAACCCAGTTTGTCAGCTGCCACGCACGGGCGCGCGGCCCCACCCACCAACGGAGGTAAGTTTGCCGTGGTACGACCGTCCGTCCCAGCCTCCAGGAGAGTACGACCGTGACTGAGCGTCTCCAGCCCGGCGACACCGCACCCGCATTCAGCCTGTCCGACGCCGACGGCAACCAGGTCTCGCTCGCCGACCACCTGGGCCGCAAGGTCATCGTCTACTTCTACCCGAAGGCGCTCACCCCCGGCTGCACCAAGCAGGCCTGCGACTTCACCGACAACCTGGCGGTCCTCTCGGGCGCCGGCTACGACGTCATCGGCATCTCCCCGGACCAGCCGGAGAAGCTCGGCCAGTTCCGCGAGAAGGAGGACCTCAAGGTCACCCTGCTCTCCGACCCGGACAACAAGGTCCTGGAGGCCTACGCCGCCTACGGCGAGAAGCAGAACTACGGCCGCACCTACCAGGGCGTGATCCGCTCCACGATCGTCGTGGACGAGCAGGGCAAGGTCGAGCGCGCCCTCTACAACGTCAAGGCCACCGGCCACGTCGCCAAGCTGCTGCGCGACCTCAAGGTCGAGGCCTGAGCCTCCCGAACGAGAACGAAGCGGTGGCGGCCCACCCCCCGACCGGGTGTGCCGCCACCGCCGTTCCTCACCTCGGGTGACTGCCGTCAGCCGTCAACCCTCAGCCGTGAGCCGTCGGGCTCAGCAGGCCCCGAGGTCGTTCCAGACGCCCCAGGCGCCACTGGCGGAGGGGTCGTCGCCCTTGGTCCACCACTTGTTCTGGTAGTAGTGGCCCTTCCAGGACACCTTGGTCGGCGTCGCGTAGGTGGTGCCCGCGTCCCAGCCCGGGGCGGCCGTGCAGGCGCCGGAGGTCGGGGTCGCGGTCGGGGTCGGCGTACCGGTGGGCGTGCCCGTCGGGGTCCCGGTCGGGGTCGGCGTCGGAGTCGGCGTGGCCGTCCCGGTCGGCGTCGGGGTCGGGGTCGGGGTCGGCGTGCCGCCGTCCACCGCGCCCCGGGTCAGGTCGCCCTTGATCCCGTACAGCGTGCCGCCCACGTTGACCGTCCAGTTCGACGGCGTGGACACCGGCAGGTAGTAGACGAAGTCGATGTCCACCGAGGCGCCCGGCGCCAGCGACTGCCAGCCCGGCAGCTTGACCGACACCCGGTTGTAGGTGCCCTTCAACCCGCCGACGTTGCCCGGGCCCGGGTTGTCCTGCCTGATCACCTGGAGCCCGAAGCCGGACTGGTCCTTGGCGTTGCCCGGCGCCGAGTTGCTGTAGTCGAACTGGAACTCGGTGCCGCCCGGCAGGGTCACCGTCGAGTTGTTGACGATGTGCAGCTTCGGGTTGATCGGGTAGTTGGAGTCGCCCAGCGCGAAGTTGGTGAACGACACGTCGATCGGCAGGGTCTGCTGCGGCAGCGCCACCGTCGAGCGGAGCGCACCGTACGGGCTCGCCGCCTTGAACTTGTCGTACATCAGCGAGGTCAGCGTCGAACCGGGCACGTACTCGCCCTTGCCGCCGTTGGCGGTGGCGTCCCAGCGGTAGTCGCCCGCGAGCTCCCAGATCATCGTGCCGCCGGCGCCCTGGTTGACGATGTAGTCCGCCTTGGCGCCCACCGACTGCTCGTCCTCGGTGGACAGGAACACCTTCTTGGTGTCGTTCCACAGCCACGGCGCCACCAGCGAGGAGCTGTAGTTGCGGGTGTAGCTGCCCTGGAGGGCGGTGTCGGTCACGCCGTACTTGGCCAGGTAGTCGGGCAGGATGCCCTTCTCCAGGTTCTTCGCGTGCCACATCGGGTTCGACCCGGCCGGGGACTCCTTGCCCGCGTCGTCCTTGTCGTTCCAGATGTTGTCGATGCCGACCGCGCCGTCACCGCAGGAGGTCAGGCCCGAACCGGCCGGGCAACTGGTCGCGGAGGCGGTGCCCCAGAGGCCGTTGGTGCCGCCCTGGACGTTCTTGAAGCCGCGGGTGTAGTACGGCAGGCCGACGTTGATCCGGCCGGCCGGCATCGCGCCGCGGAAGTAGTGGTACGACCAGTCCGCGTTCAGGTAGCCGATGCCGCCGTACTGGCCGGTGCCGTACACGTTGGCGGCGGCCAACTCGCCGTCCTTGCCGTCGTCGTAGAGCGAGGCGTTCGGGCCGACGTACTTGTTCCAGGCGCCGTGCAGGTCGTACGACATGATGTTGACGTAGTCCAGGTACTGGGCGACCTGGAAGGTCTCCATGCCGCGCAGCAGGTACCCGGAGGACGGCGCCGCGACCGACAGCAGGTAGTGCTTGCCGTCGGCGGCACCCGCCTTGTCCAGGTTCTCCCGCAGGGACTTCATCAGCGCCGCGTAGCCCTTGGCCAGCGAACCGCGCTTGGCGTTGGCGAGCTGCCAGTCCAGCGGGTTGCCGGCGTCCTTCATCGAGGTCGGGTACTCGTAGTCGATGTCGACGCCGTTGAAGCCGTACTTGCGGATGAAGTCGACGGAGGAGGCGGCGAAGGTGTCGATCCCGGCCTGGTTGACGCTGCCGTCCGGGTTGACCGTCATCGAGTAGAAGCCGCCGGAGTTCACCCGCTTGCCGTCGTCCCCGAAGTAGCCGCCGGTCTCGGTCCAACCGCCGACCGAGATCAGGGTCTTGACGTTCGGGTACTGCTTCTTGAACTTCGTCAGCAGGTTGAAGTGGCCCTTGTACGGCAGCGTCGGGTCCAGCTCCGCCCCCGGCACCCCCGGGAAGGAGATCCCGGTGGCCTCGTTGGTCGGGCCGTCCGTGCCGACCGACAGCTTGTTGTCGCCGCCGACGTGCCCGAAGGCGTAGTTGAGGTGGGTGACCTTGTCCCAGGGGATGTCGCTCACCAGGTAGGGCTGGTCGCCGTTCTTGCCGGTGCGCCAGCCGGTGAAGTACCCGATGATGCGGCGCTGGTGGTCCGCGCCCATCTTCTCGCGCCCGCTCGTGTCGTAGACCGAGCAGTACGGGACGTCCACTCCGGGCGTCTGGTACAGCCCGTCCGGCCGACAGGCCGCGTTGTCGACGGCCGCCGACGCCTGCGAGGGCGCCGCACCCAGCGTCGCCATCAACAGCCCCGCCAGCGACACCGCCGCCAACGACGCCACGCCCGCCCGGGCACTCTTGCGGCGGATCACAGCGGTGGGACGCCGCTCCGCCGTACTACGGATCAACACTCGGTCCTCCAGGAGAGAGTGTCGGCGCGTACCTGTGGGGGAGCACGCACGTGGGGGATTCCAATTGGCGCAGAAGCTATGTGGTCTGAACCACATAGGTCAATAGGTCTGTACCAATTGGTAATCAACAACCAAACATCACAGGTCGGAACCCCTCGACAAACCGGTCACCCCTGGCCGAAACCCGCCCGGTCGGGAGTCCGGCCCACCACCCGCCACCCATCCCGCCCGAACTGCCACCCCATCGGCAGCGGCGACCGTCCGCGACGGCGCCACGAGCCCGCGGCGCCACCGCGAATCGCGGTGTTGCCACCGGAGCCGAAGCTCTAGACTGAGAGCCTTGCGGCCTTGGCGTAACCGGCAGCCGCGCGGGTTTTAGGTGCCCGTGGGAGAAATCTCGTGAGGGTTCGAGTCCCTCAGGCCGCACTAGCCTAAGAATCGAAGGCCCGCCCCGGATCATCCCGGGGCGGGCCTTCGGTGTTCAGCGGACGGTGCGTCAGCCGATGAGGTCCTTGACCACCGGGGCGAGGCCGCGGAAGGCCTTCCCGCGGTGGCTGATGGCGTTCTTCTCGTCCGCCGTCAGTTCCGCGCAGGTGCGGGTCTCGCCGAGGGGCTGGAGGATCGGGTCGTAGCCGAAGCCGCCGTCGCCCGCCGGGGTGGTGCGCAGGGTGCCGAGGAGGCGGCCCTCCACGACGCGCTCGGTGCCGTCGGGCAGGGCGAGGGCGGCGGCGCAGAAGAAGTGGGCGCCGCGGTGGGGTTCGGCGATGTCGGAGAGCTGGGCGAGCAGCAGGTTCAGGTTGGCGAGGTCGTCGCCGTGCTTGCCGGCCCAGCGGGCGGAGAAGATGCCGGGCGCGCCGTTGAGGACGTCCACGCAGAGGCCGGAGTCGTCGGCGACGGCGGGCAGTCCGGTGGCGCGGGCGAGGGCGTGGGCCTTGAGGAGGGCGTTCTCGGCGAAGGTGACGCCGGTCTCGGGGACGTCCGGGATCTCGGGGTAGGCGTCGGCGCCGACGAGTTCGACGTCCAGGCCGGCGTCGGCGAGGATGGCGCGCAGCTCGGCGACCTTGTGCTGGTTGCGGGTGGCGAGGATCAGGCGGGTGGACATATCGCCCACCCTATCGAGATCCGGCGGAGGGTCAGCCGGTGCAGACCGAGGTGAGGTTGCCGGCCGCGTCGCCGAGCGGCTTGAGGTCGGGGGCCTGGTTCCGGTCGACGGCCTGCTGGACCTTGTCGGCCTGCGTCTTGAGGTCGGTGACGGCCTTGGCGACGTCGGTGTTCTTGGAGTTCTTGCCGATCTGGTCGAGGTCGCCCTTGAGCTTCTGGAGCGCCTTGCCGGCGGCGGCGGAGTCGTTGCTGGAGTTGTCGTAGGCCTTGGTGAGGTCGGCGAGGTCGCCGGTGACCTTGACGGCGGTGTTGCCGCAGTCGATGGCCTTCTGGGCGGCGGAGCAACTCACCATGCTGAGCGGGAGGATCGCGATCAGTGCGGCCACGGCGAGGGCGGCGGGGCGGGCGATGCTCGACGAGGCCATCCGGTCCTCCTGGGGCGCGGGTTCCGTGGGGAGGACGCGCGCGGACGGGGCGCGGTTCCCGCAGCGGGGTGCTGCGGGAACCGTACGGGCTGCGGGCCGCGCGTGTACAGCGGGCCGGGCCCGGTTCAGCCCGAAGGGTTCTGCCCCGGGGGGCGGTTCAGCCTTCGAGGGCCTTGCGCTGGATCTGGTCGAGTTCGGCGCAGCCGAGGGTGCCGAGGTCGAGCAGCCGGTCGAGCAGGGCGCGGTCGAAGGGGGCGCCTTCGGCGGTGCCCTGGACCTCGACGAAGCGGCCGTCGGAGGTGCAGACGATGTTCATGTCGGTCTCGGCGCGGACGTCCTCCTCGTACTGGAGGTCGAGCATGGGGACGCCGTCGATGATGCCGACGCTGACGGCGCTGACGCCGCCGGTGATGGGCTGTCCCTTGGCGCGCAGGAGCTTGCGGTCGCGGGCCCAGGAGACGGCGTCGACGAGGGCGACGTAGGCGCCGGTGATGGCGGCGGTGCGGGTGCCGCCGTCGGCCTGGAGGACGTCGCAGTCGAGGACGATGGTGTTCTCGGCGAGGGCGCGGTGGTCGATGACGGCGCGCAGCGAGCGGCCGATGAGCCGGCTGATCTCGTGGGTGCGGCCGCCGATGCGGCCCTTGACGGATTCGCGGTCGCCGCGGGTGTTGGTGGCGCGCGGGAGCATGGAGTACTCGGCGGTGACCCAGCCTTCGCCGCTGCCCTTGCGCCAGCGCGGGACGCCTTCGGTGACGCTGGCGGTGCACAGCACCTTGGTGTCGCCGTAGGAGACGAGGACGGAGCCTTCGGCGTGCTTGCTCCAGCCCCGTTCGATGGTGATGGGGCGGAGCTGGTCGGGGGTGCGGCCGTCGATACGTGACATAGCCACTGAGCGTAGCCGTTCCGATCGCCGGTTCCGGATGTGCCTCGGCCCGCCGTCCCCCTGAGCGGGTCGGCGGGCCGTGGGTGGTGGAGCGGTGGTGTGCGAGCCCGGGTGGCTCAGCTCACATCATGTCCTCGATGTCGGCGGCGATCGGGTCGGCGTCGGTGCCGATGACGACCTGGATCGCGGTGCCCATCTTGACGACGCCGTGGGCGCCGGCGGCCTTGAGGGCGGCCTCGTCGACGAGGGAGGCGTCCTTGACCTCGGTGCGCAGGCGGGTGATGCAGCCTTCGACCTCTTCGATGTTGTCGATGCCGCCGAGACCGGCGACGATCTTCTCAGCCTTGCTGGCCATGTGGTTTCTCCCTCTGTCTCGGCCTTCGGCGGCTCTGCCGGGTGCCGTCCTGCGCTGTGCTGGGGTTCGGTCCTCGACCGTCGGGTGGTGAGGTCCGTGCCGGTGGCTGACGCGGGTTCAGCTGGGGTCGCGCTGCCGGGCAGCGCGACCAGCATGACCCGAGCAGGTCCGGTCTGCCACGTTAGTCCACTTTTGGCCCATTCCGGCGCGCAGGCTCCGGGCCGCCACCCGAGGATGACGATCAGCGGGGCTCGCGTCCCGGCGTCCGGCCTGCGTCCCAAAGTGGTCTACACCAATATATGTGTACTCCGATGAACGCAGGAAGGACCCCGGGTGTTCCTGACCCCCGCCCGAGGGTCCCGCAGGGGCCCACCGGTCGGCAACCGCGCTCGGAGGGCGAAGGATGAGTTCGGCAGGCGCCACGGCCCCGCAGAACCTGTGGTGGCACACCTTCTACGGCGGCCTCCAGAAGATGGGCCGCTCCCTCCAGCTCCCGGTCGCGGTGCTGCCCGCGGCGGGCATCCTCAACCGGCTCGGCCAGCCGGACGTGTTCGGCAAGGACGGACTGGGCTGGAACAACGTCGCCAAGGTCTTCGCGGCGGCCGGCGGCGCACTGCTCGACTCCTCGCTCGGCCTGCCGCTGCTGTTCTGCATCGGCGTGGCGATCGGCATGGCCAAGAAGGCGGACGGTTCGACGGCGCTGGCGGCCGTGGTCGGCTTCCTCGTCTACTACAAGGTGCTGCACGCGTTCCCGGAGCACTGCAAGGCCGGGACGGTCCAGATCCCCGACGCGTGGACCGCCCAGTGCGTCGACTACGGCTCGGCCAAGGTGGCGGCCGCGACGTACCAGAACCCGGGGGTGCTGGGCGGCATCCTGATCGGCCTGATGTCGGCCTGGCTGTGGGTCCGGTTCCACCGCGTCAGACTGGTCGACTGGCTGGGCTTCTTCAACGGCCGCCGCCTCGTTCCGATGATCACCGCCGTGGTCGGCCTGGCCACCGCCTGCGTCGCCCTGTGGGTCTGGCCCCCGATCGGCCGCGGCCTCAACGACTTCTCGCAGAACCTCGCCGATCTCGGCGCGGGCGGCGCGGGCATCTTCGGCCTGTTCAACCGCGCGCTGCTGCTGATCGGTATGCACCAGCTGCTGAACACCTTCGTCTGGTTCCAGTTCGGCGAGTTCACGAAGGCCGACGGCAGCATCGTGCACGGCGACATCCCGCGTTTCCTCGCGGGGGACCCGACGGCGGGGCAGTTCCAGTCCGGATTCTTCCCGATCATGATGTTCGCGCTGCCCGCCGCGGCACTCGCGATCGCGCACTCGGCCAAGCCGCACCGCCGCAAGGAGATCTACGGCCTGATGCTCTCGGTCGGCCTGACCTCCTTCGTCACCGGCGTCACCGAGCCGATCGAGTACTCCTTCGCCTACATCGCCCCGGCCCTGTACGGCCTGCACGCGCTGCTGACCGGCGCCTCGATGGCGGTCACCTGGGGACTGGGGGTGCACGACGGCTTCAGCTTCTCGGCCGGCCTGATCGACTACGTGATCAACTGGGGGCTCGCCACCAAACCGTGGCTGATCATCGTCATCGGGCTCTGCTTCGCCGCGGTGTACTACGCGCTCTTCCGGTTCATCATCGTCAGATTCGATCTGAAAACACCGGGGCGCGAGGACGAGGACGAGGTCGAGGACGTCACCAAGGCCTGATTCCCCGACCGTACGGAACGAATTCCCGGAGAACCTCCGGCAAAGGCCCTCGGACCCACCGGCCCGGGGGCCTTCGGCATTTCACCGAAGGACGGAATTCCCTACCCGGGAGTCACCGAAAGGGTAATTCGGTCGCGATCCGGCCGGCCGGACGGCCGTCGGGACGGGTGCCGACAGCGGTCAGAACGGGTGCCGGCGGCGGTCGGGACGGGTGCCGACCGCCGTCGGAGGGCGCCCCACCGGGCACGTCCGCGACCCTCCGGTCACTCTCGGCAGCCGTCGCGCACGCCCGGGAGCGGCCGGATCGCCCGGACCCGGCCCCGACGGTGGCCGCCGGACCCGCCACGACCCGGGCGCCGCAAGGGCCCGGCGCTTTTTGTTGCGCAAATAGCCAAAATCACAATCGCGACTGAAATCATGATCAACGCTCCGGATCCAGGTTTCGATTTCATAGCGCTTCTCGACAACCCCGCTATCCGGGCTTCCCCGAGTTCTCCACCCGTGCTACAAAACTGGTCTACACCACGTGTGGTGTAGACCAGTTCGCGGTTCGGCCCCCGTGCCTTCCCCCCGACCGACCCGCCATGCCGTTAGGAACCCACCCCCATGAGTCAGTCTGCGCAGGCACCGGCGCCCGCCAAGGCTCCGGCGCCGATCAAGAAGTTCGGCAATGCCGTCCTCCCCGGTCTCCAGAAGGTCGGTCGCAGCCTCCAGCTGCCGATCGCCGTGCTGCCGGCGGCCGGTCTGCTGGCGCGTCTGGGCCAGCCCGACGTCCATGAGAAGTGGCACTTCCCCGCGAAGCTCGTCGAGGTCTTCGGCGCTGCGGGTACCGCCATCACCGGTGCGCTGCCGCTGCTGTTCTGTGTCGGCATCGCGATCGGCTACGCCAAGAAGGCGGACGGCTCCACGGCGCTGGCGGCGCTGGTCGGTTACCTCGTGTTCAAGAACGTGCTGACCGCCTTCCCGGCGGACGGCACCGTCACCGCCGCCCTCCCCGCGGGCAAGCCGCAGGACCCGGGCGTCCTCGGCGGCATCGTGGTCGGTCTGCTCGCGGCCATCCTGTGGCAGCGGTTCCACCGCACCAAGCTGGTCGACTGGCTGGGCTTCTTCAACGGCCGCCGCCTCGTCCCGATCATCATGGCCTTCGTCGGCACCGGCCTGGGCGTCCTGTTCGGCCTCGGCTGGCAGCCCGTCGGCGACGCGATCTCGCACGTCAACAACAGCCTGGTGGGTGCGGGCGCGGTCGGCGCCGGCATCTTCGGCCTGGTCAACCGCGCGCTGATCCCGATCGGCATGCACCAGTTCGTCAACACCTACGCCTGGTTCCAGACCGGTGACTTCACCAAGCCGGACGGCACCGTCGTGCACGGCGACATCAACCGCTTCCTGGCGGGCGACCCGACGGCCGGCCAGTTCCAGGCGGGCTTCTTCCCGATCATGATGTTCGCGCTGCCCGCCGCCGCCCTCGCGATCGCCCACTGCGCCCGCCCCGAGCGCCGCAAGGCCGTCATGGGCATGATGATCTCGATCGCGCTGACCAGCTTCGTCACCGGCGTGACCGAGCCGATCGAGTTCACCTTCCTCTTCATCGCCCCGGTCCTGTACGCGATCCACGCGGTGCTGACCGCCGTCTCGATGGCCGTCACCTGGGGCCTCGGCGTCCACCACGGATTCAGCTTCTCGGCCGGTCTGATCGACTACACGATCAACTTCAGCCTGGCCAAGAACCCGCTGCTGATCATCCCGATCGGCCTGGTCTTCGCGGCGATCTACTACTTCACGTTCCGCTTCGCGATCACCAAGTTCAACCTCAAGACCCCCGGTCGCGAGGACGACAGCGAGATCGAGGACGTGACCAAGGCCTGACGCCGGTCCCGCCCGTTCCGAAGGCCCCGCCCCACCGCCGCTCCCCCGGCGGCCGGGCGGGGCCTTCGGCGTTCCCGGGAGGTTCCACCGTGCGGAAACGGCGGTTGACGAACCGCCGGAGGCCCTGGTCAACTGAACCGGTGAACGCCTCGTGCCCGCTGGTGACCCGCAGCCACATCGACTTCGGTCGCGTGTGGTCGGCGGCGTGTCGCGGCTGAGCCGATCCTTCGCCCCGCCGCCGCCCGGCTGAGTCCCCGCCCGGCGCCGGCCGCCCTCCTCCCCCGCCCGTCGCGGGCCTCCGCCTGCCCACGGGCCGTCACCGCGCAACCGCGCCGCGCGTGACCGCACCCCCGCACCAGTACGGGGCCGCTGTCCATGCACGGCCGCGCACCTCCGCACGAGGAAAGCCAGGCTCGCCATGCCCCGCCAGTTGCACCTCTCCGCCGCCATCGACAGTCCCGGCCACTTCGACGCCGCCCACTACGCCGGCCTCGCCCTCCTCGCCGAGCGCGCCGGCCTGGACTTCGTCACCCTCGACGACTCCTTCGCCCCCGAGCCGCGCCGCCCCGACGCGCTCGCCACCCTCGCCCGGATCGCCCCGCTGACCTCGCGGATCGGCCTGGTCCCGACCGTCACCACCACCCACACCGAGCCCTTCCACACCTCCATCTCGCTCAACACCCTGGACTGGGTGAGCGCGGGCCGGGCCGGCTGGCTGGTCGGCGTCTCCGGCACCGAGGCCGAGACCAGGGCCTTCGGCCGCCGCCCGGTCGCCCCCGAGGACGAGCTGTGGGCCGAGGCAGCCGACGCCGCCGAGGTCGCCGCCCGGCTCTGGGACAGCTGGGAGGACGACGCGGAGATCCGCGACACCGCCACCGGCCGGTTCGTCGACCGCGACAAGCTGCACTACATCGACTTCGAGGGCCGCCACTTCTCGGTCCGCGGCCCCTCCATCACCCCGCGCCCGCCGCAGGGCCGCCCGGTGGTCGTGGTGCCGGTGTCCGCCGCCGACCTCGTCCCGGACGCCACCCCCGGCGGGCGGGCCCGGGTCGCCACCGCGATCCGGTACGCCGACGTCGTCGTCCTGGACGCCCCCGACCGGGCCGCCCGGCTGACCGCCGCCACCGAACTGCGGCTGCGCTCCGGCGAACAGCTGCGCATCCTCGCCCGGCTCGACGCCGCCCTGCCCGACCGGGCCGCCGAGCAGCGGCTGCTCGCCGAACTCAGCTCCACCGGCACCGGCGTGGACGGCTTCCACCTCGTCCCCGCCGAGCCCGCGCGCGACCTGGCCGCCCTCGCCGAGCGGACCGCCCCGGCCCTGCGCGCCACCGGGCTGCTGCGCGCCGGCCACTCCGGCCGCACCCTGCGCGACCACCTCGGACTGCCCCGCCCGGCCAGCCGCTACGCCGCCGCCGCGGCCGCGGCGAGCGTCCCCACCACCGACTCCCCCGCCCTCGCCGAGGTGACCCGATGACGGACCGTCCGCTCAAGCAGATCCACCTCGCCGCCCACTTCCCCGGCGTCAACAACACCACGGTGTGGAGCGACCCGGCCTCCGGCAGCCACATCGAGTTCGACTCCTTCCGCCACCTCGCGCAGACCGCCGAACGCGGCAAGTTCGACTTCTTCTTCCTCGCCGAGGGCCTGCGGCTGCGCGAGACCAACGGCCGCATCCACGACCTGGACGTGGTCGGCCGCCCCGAGTCGATCACCGTGCTGAACGCCCTGGCCGCCGTCACCGAACGGATCGGCCTGGCGGCCACGGTGAACGCCACCTTCAACGAGCCGTACGAACTCGCCCGCCGCTTCGCCTCCCTGGACCACCTCTCCGGCGGCCGGGCGGCCTGGAACGTGGTCACCTCCTCGGACGCCTTCACCGGGGAGAACTTCCGCCGCGGCGGCTACCTGGACCGGGCCGACCGCTACACCCGGGCCGCCGAATCCGTCGAACTGGCAAGGGAGTTCTGGGACACCGGGGCCGCCGGGGTGCGGCACTCCGGGCCGCAGTTCGAGGTCGAGGGCCGACTCTCCCTGCCCCGCCCGCCGCAGGGCCACCCGGTGGTCATCCAGGCCGGGGACTCCGACGAGGGCCGCGAGTTCGCCGCGTCCGCCGCCGACGTCATCTTCAGCCGCCACTCCACCCTCGCCGACGGCCAGGCCTTCCACCAGGACGTCAAACGGCGACTGGCCGCCTACGGCCGCAAGCCGGACGAGTTGAAGATCCTGCCCGCGGCCACCTTCGTCCTCGGCGACAGCGACGCCGACGCGGCCGAGCGCGCCGCCGAGGTCCGCCGGGCCCAGGTCGGGCCGCAGACCACGATCAACTACCTGGAGCAGGTCTGGGGCGTCGACCTGTCCGACCACGACCCGGACGGGCCGCTGCCGGACGTCGACCCCGACCCGGACAGCGCGCTGGTCCAGGGCCGGGTCCGGATCCCGGACCCGGTGGGCACCGCCGCACGCTGGCGGGCGCTGGCCGCGGAGAAGAACCTGACCAGCCGTGAACTGGTCATCGAGGTGACCGGCCGGCAGTCCTTCATCGGCTCCCCCGCCACCGTCGCCGGGCAGATCGACCACTTCGTGCAGAACGACGCGGCCGACGGATACATCCTCGTCCCGCACCTCACCCCGGGCGGCCTGGACGAGTTCGTCGACCGGGTCGTCCCGCTGCTCCAGGAACGCGGGGTGTTCCGCACCGACTACACCGGCCCGACCCTGCGCGACCACCTCGGCCTGCCGGTACCCGGCCGACGCTAGTGTCCTGAGTCTGGAATTCGCTTCAGATATCCGGCGAGGCGTTCGAGGATCTCGTCGGCGGTCTTGGTCCAGATGTAGGGCTGCGGGTCGGTGTTCCAGGTGGCGATCCAGTCGCGGATGTCGGCTTCGAGGGCCTGGACGGACTTGTGGACGCCTCGCCGTATCTGCTTGTTCGTCAGCTCGGCGAACCAGCGCTCGACCAGGTTGAGCCATGACGAGCCGGTCGGGGTGAAGTGCAGGTGGAACCGGGGATGCGCCACCAGCCAGGTCTTGATCGCCGGGGTCTTGTGGGTGGCGTAGTTGTCCAGTATCAGGTGAATGTCCAGGCCCTGGGGGACCTCCTTGTCCAGCCGGAGCAGGAACTTCTTGAACTCCTCGGCCCGGTGGCGGCGGTGGAGCGAGCCGA
>NZ_JBHZCN010000073.1:0-49569 GCF_042755465.1 Kitasatospora sp. NPDC059160
TGCCGTTGCTGACCTCGGTGGTCGCGGGCGACGTGTTCGCCGCCGAGGACCGGCTCGGCACCTGGCGGCACCTGCTGGTGGCGGTCCGTTCGCCGCGCCGGATCTTCCTCGCCAAGACCCTGGCGAGCGCCACCGTGATCGTCCTGCTGGTGGCCGGACTGGTGGCGTCCGGTACGGCGGGCGGGCTCGCCGCGGTGGGGAACCAGCCGCTGGTGGGCGTCGACGGGCACCTGTTGGCGCCGTCCGACGCGGCCGTGGGCGTCCTGCTGGCCTGGGCCGCCGCGCTGGCGCCGACGATGGCGCTGGCCTCGCTCGGCCTGCTCGGCTCGGTCGTGCTGGGCCGCTCCCCGATGGGCCTGCTCGTCCCCGCGCTGTCCGCGGTCGCGATGCAGCTCGCCCAGACACTGCCGCTCCCGGTGCCGCTGCGGCTGGCCCTGCCCGGCTACGCCTTCGTCTCCTGGAACGGGCTGTTCGCCGCGCCGAACCGGCTGCCGGAGCTGCTGATCGCGGTCGCGGTCAGCCTGGTCTGGGCCGTGGTGGCGACCACGGCGGCCTACCGGCTGTTCGTCCGGCGGGACTTCACCAACGGCAGCGAGGACGGCGAGAAGCGCCGCGCGCTCACCCACGGGGTGCTGCCGTTGGCCGGGCTGCTCGCGCTGACCACCGGGGTGGTCGCGGTGGCCGCGCCCTCGACGGGCTCGGGGATCAGCCGGGCGAAGGTCCAGCGGACGGTCTCCACCGTGTTCGCCCACCTGTACCGGCTGCAGACCGAGCAGTTGCACCGCCCCGCCGTGACCGAGGCCGACCTGCGGGTGGCCGCGGACTGCAACCGGGGCGACGGCCAGGTCGAACCGGAGGGCCCGGGCAACGACTGGCGCTGCGTGGTCACCTGGCACCTGCCCGGCACCGAGGCCCCCGGTACGGCGGTCTACCAGCTCGACGTCGCCTCGGACGGCCGGGTGATGGCCGACGGCGACGGGCCGAAGGAGGTCAACGGCTACTTCCTGGTCCACACCGGCACCGGGGACGCGCCGAACCCGCTCTGGCAGTTCGACGGCCAGATCGACCTGCTCGACTCCTCGACGGACTGAGCGCACTGAGCGCACTGAGCGCATGACCCGCACCACTCGCATCACCAGCACCACGTGCACCACAAGCACCACAAGCACCACCCGCAGCGAAGACACCGGAATCAACGCAGCGCACTCACCACGAAGGGCTGACGCCATGCAGGTAACGCGTCGTCGACGAGTCCAGAGGGAGCACCCGGTGCTCCTCGGCCGCAAGGTCGGCCGCCGGGCCACCCTGGCCACGGCGTGCATCACGGCGGTGGCCGTGGCCACGGGCACCGCTTTCGCCACCACCCACCAGTTCGGCACCGACCAGGTCGGCCAGGTTACCGCCGACGGCCAGGTGATCTCCAGCGACCAGTACATCGCCCCGTACGGCGACCGCCTGGTCATCGACAACGGCAAGCTGATGGGCTCCCGGGTCAGCCCGGACGGCACCCACCTGGCCGCCTCGCTGGCCGACGGCGACGCCTCGCTGGTCGTGGTCGACCTCAGGACCGGCAAGGTGCAGCAGCGCGCCGGCAAGGCCAAGACCGCCGACCTGCACCTGACCGACGGCTCGGTCGGCCAGGAGGCCCCGGTCTACTCACCGGACGGCAAGCAGCTCTGGCTCGGCCAGCTCGACGGCTACACCAGGTTCACCGTGAACGCGGACGGCTCCCTGGCGAACCCGGTGAAGGTCGCCATCCCGGCCGACGGCACCAAGCACGCGCTGGCCTCGGGCCTGGTGTTCTCGGCCGACGGCTCGACGGTGTACGCGGCCGTCAACGGCCAGAACCGGGTGGTCGAGATCAACGCGGCCACCGGCGCGCTCGGGCAGAGCTGGACGACCGGCAACGCACCGCGCGGCATCGTCCAGGTCGGGCACAAGCTGTACGTCAGCAACGAGGGCGGCCGCGCCGCCACCGGCGACGACGACACGCTGAACTCCTACGGCACCCAGGTGCCGGCCGACCCGGACACCGGCGCCACCACCACGGGCACCGTCAGTGTGATCGACCTGGCGGACCGCTCCGCCGCCGTCGGGTCCATCGAGGTGGGCCTGCACCCGACGGCCGTGTACGCCAAGGGCGGGACGGTCTTCGTCGCGGACACCTCCTCCGACCAGGTGTCCGTGATCGACGCGGCACGGGGCAAGGTGGTGCAGCGGATCTCCACCAAGCCCTGGCCGGAGGCCTCGGTGGGCTACGAGCCCACCGCGATCACGCTCACCGACGACGGACGCCTGCTGGTCACCCTCGGCCGGGCCGACGCGGTGGCCGTCTACCGCTTCGCGGGCGCCCAGGAGCCGGTGAGCTACGTCGGCCTGCTGCCCACCGACTACTTCCCGGCGGAGGTCACCACCGTCGGCTCCAAGGTGGTCGTCTCCAACACCCGCGGCATCGACGCGCGCCGCCCCAACTCCACCGGCGCCCACAACACCCACGACACCACCTCCAGCCTGACGCAGTTCACCCTGCCGTCCGACCAGGAGATCCGCTCCCGGACGGACCAGGTCTTCCGGCAGAACGGCTGGACCAAGGGCGCCGTCCGGACGGCGGACGGGCACAAGGCGAAGCCCGTCGCGGTGCCGGCCCGGATCGGCGACCCGTCGACGATCAAGCACGTCTTCCTGATCGTCAAGGAGAACCGGACCTACGACCAGGTCTTCGGCGACATCGGCAAGGGCAACGGCGACCCGAAGCTGGCCCAGTTCGGTGCCAACGTCACGCCCAACCAGCAGGCGCTGGCCAAGCAGTTCGGGCTCTACGACAACACCTACGACATCGGCACCAACTCCGCCGAGGGCCACAACTGGCTGATGCAGGCGGACAATCCGGAGTACACCGAGTCCTCGGCCGGGGAGTACGAGCGCAGCTACGACACCGAGGACGACGCCCTGGGCCACCAGCGCTCGGGCTTCCTGTGGACCGGTGCCCAGGCGGCCGGCCAGGACGTGCGCGACTTCGGCGAGTTCCACCAGTTCCTCACCAAGCCCGACGGCGCGACCTGGCAGAACCTGTACTGCGACTCGAAGAACATGGACGCGACGGGCGACGACACCGCCTACCCGCTCAACTCCTCCTCGCCGATCCCCTCGCTCAACGACGTGTCGGTGCCCGGCTTCCCGAAGTTCGACACCGATGTGCCGGACCTCTACCGCTACCAGATCTGGAAGCAGGACTTCGAGCAGAACGGTCCGGCGGCCCTCAACATGCTGTGGCTGTCCAGCGACCACACCGGCGGTCCGGCCAGTCCGGCCGCGCAGGTCGCCGACAACGACCTCGCGGTCGGCAGGATCGTCCAGGAGATCTCGCACAGCGAGTACTGGAAGGACACCGCGATCTTCGTGGTCGAGGACGACTCCCAGGCCGGCCTCGACCACGTCGACGGCCACCGCGCCCCGATCCAGATCATCAGCCCCTGGGCGCAGCACGGCGCCGTCGACAGCCGCTACTACTCGCAGATCACCATGGTCCGCACCATCGAGCAGATCCTCGGGATCCACCCGATGAACCAGAAGGACAGCGCGGCCAGCCCGATGACCACCGCCTTCACCGACAAGCCGGACCTCACCCCGTTCACCGCGGTGCCCAACCGCACCTCGCTGACCGACGGCCTCAAGACCCCGCCGTCCTGCGGCGTCGACGTACCCGGGGCCCCGGACGCGGGCGCGGCGGCGCCGGTGACCGTCGCCCCGCCGGCGGCCGAGCGGCAGGTCGCGGCCCAGTGGGAGGACTGGAAGTCCAAGCAGCAGCTGACCGGCCCGAACGCGGCGCCGGACCGGGCCAACCCGGCCCAGATGAACCACCTGACCTGGTACCAGACGCACAACTGGCGGACCCCGTACCCGGGCGAGGACGCGATCCACGCCCCGAACGACGTCCCCGGCGCCTACATCCCCTCCGCGGAGAACGACGGCTGACCCGCCCCGGCCCGAGCGGGGCCCCGGACCGGCACTGCTCGGTCCGGTCCGGGGCGTCAGCCCGCTCTCACACCACGATGACCCGGCGTCCGCGGGTGTGCCCGGCCCGGCTGTCGGCGTGCGCCGCCGCGGCTGCGGCCAGCGGGTACGAGGTGTCGACGGGGATGTGCAGCCGGCCCCGGGCGATCAGGTCGGCGGCCTCGGCGAGCGCCGCCGGGACGCTTCCGGCCGTGCCGGAGAACCGGACCCCGAGCCCGGGCGCGTCGAGGTCGGCGATGGACACCACCCGCCTCGGATCCCCGGTCAGTTCGACGAGTTCGCGGATCACACCGTTGCCGGCGAGGTCCAGGGCGGCGTCGACCCGGCCGAGCCCGCGCACCCGCTCCACCCAGCCCTCGCCGTACGTGGTGGCCAGCGCACCCAGGCCGCGCAGGTAGTCCTGGTTCGCGGCGCCGGCCGTGCCGATCACCGTGATGCCGCGGTCGCGGGCGATCTGCAGCACCGCCGAACCGACGCCCCCGGCCGCACCGCTGACCAGCAGCGTCTGCCCCGGTTGCACACCGACCTCGCGGAGGACGCGCAGCGCGGTCTCCACCACGGAGGGGTATCCCGCCGCCTCCTCGAAGCCCAGCCCCTCGGGCATCCTCGCCCAGGCGGTCAGCACCGCGAACTCGGCGTAGGTGTCGACCCCTTCGCCGAACACGTGGTCGCCGACCTCGACCCCCTCGACGCCCGCCCCGACCTGGTCCACCACCCCGGCGGCGTCCAGCCCGACCCCGGCGGGCAGTCGGAGCGGATGGGCCCCCAGCACCTGGCCCTCCCGGAGCCGCCAGTCCACGGGGTTCACGCCCGCCGCCCGTACGGCGATCCGAATGCGGCCGGGGCCCGCCTCGGGCCGCGCGGCGTCCACCAGGCGCAGGACCTCCGGGCCGCCGAACTCGGTGTAGCTCACCTTCTTCATGGTCTCCATGCGGCCGACCGTAGCACTAACGGTTAGTGTTTTGGAACTGTTCCGTTTTCATGGCTGATAGCATCACGGGCATGACCGAGCCGACCGGGACCATCGAGCCGACCGGGACCACCGGGACCATCGCCGCGACCGGGACCACCGGGGCCGGCGCCGCGCCCGAGCCGACCGGCCGCCGCGAGCGCAAGAAGGCCGCGACCCGCCGGAAGATCGCCGACACCGCCCTGCGGCTCTTCCTGGAGCGCGGCTACGACGCGGTGGGCATCCGCGAGGTGGCCGCCGAGGCCGACGTCGCCGTCACCACGGTCTTCTCCCACTTCGCCGCCAAGGAGGCCCTGGTCTTCGAGCAGGACGAGGACTTCGAACAGCGCCTCGTCCGGGCCGTCACCGACCGGACCCCCGAGGACCCGCTGATCCCCGCCCTGCGCCGCGAGATCCACGCCATGGTGCGGCACTGCGCCGCCGACGGCGCCGCCACGATCTGGCGCCTGATCGACTCCTCGCCCGCCCTGCGCGCCTACGAGGAGTCGATGCGGCTGCGCCACGCCGCGGCCCTCGCCGCGGCCGTCACCGCCCTGCCCGGGCAGACCCGCACCCCCACCGCCTGCCGGGCCGTCGCCCGCTTCGTGATCGACGCCTTCTCACTGGCCCGCGACGCGGCCGACCCGGCGGCCACGGTGGACGAGGTCTTCGGGATGATCGAAGCCGCCTGGGCGCCGCACCCCGCCTGACCGGACGCCGGAGCCCGGGGTGGGGCGGCCGGGTTCACGGCCGCCCCACCCCGGGCAGTGTCAGGTCGCCGGTCGGGCCCGGTTCGGGCTCAGTACGGGCTCAGTACTGGCGGGACTGCTTCCACATGACGTACCCGTTCAGGTTGGTGGCGACCAGGTAGGCGCGGTAGGCGTCCATGATGAGCCGCGGGCCGTACGCCGAGGCGAAGGCGACGGCCTCGCGGGTCCAGTCGCCGTGCGAGCCGGTGTCCTGGACGTCCTCCAGGTACAGCACGCCCGTGCCCTGCTGCCGGACGGCGACCTGCCCCCAGCCGGAGCCCGCCATGGCGATGGCCGGCTCCGAGTCGGTCTGCACGCCGTCCAGGATGCTCCGCCCGTACCAGCCGTTGTTCTGGTAGTACGTGCGGATGACGTTCACCCGGTTGTCGAGCCCCCGGTAGGCCATCAGCAGCAGGTTGTTGGCGGGGCTGAACGCCAGCGCCGGGGAGGAGTTGCTCGTGGCGCCGGCGACCCGCACCGGGTCGCCCCAGAGGTTGTTCGGGATGTTGAAGATCATGCTCCAGATCTCGTTGCTGTTCGCGCCGTGGAACGCCAGCGAGATGTTGTTGTGCGGCAGCGCGGCGATGGCCACCGGGCGGCCGTCGTTCGTCTGGGCGCCGTTCGGGACCTGGATCCAGTTGCCGAAGTTCAGGTACCGCTGGCCGTTGTTGGCCTGGTTCACGGTCAGGACGCAGTAGAAGATGAACCCGTTGGTGCCGGTGTGGAACAGCACGAACTGGGCCCCGCCCATGTAGACCACCTGCGGGCTGGCATTGGTCGCCCCCGCGAGGCGGACCGGCCGGCCGTGGTCGAGCGAGAGGTACATGCCGGGGTTGTCGTACCCGCGCCACACCTGGATGAGATCGCCGTTGACGGCCCGGGCCTCGCCCATGAAGCCGTTCGCCCGGACCGGGACGTTGTCCTCGATCTCGCTGGCCCAGGTGCTGCTCTCGCCGAACACGGCGGCGGACGCGGGGGCGTTGGAGAACATCAGCACGGCCAGGGCGGTCGTCGCGGTGACGGCGGCCATGCGCCACTTGGCGCGAAGGGAGCTCATGGGAATTCCTTGGAAGAGAACATCGGGGGACCGACGGCCGGGGGTGGGGCACCCTCCGACCGCCGCCACCGATGCTTCCCGCTCCGACGCACACGCAGCATCAGTCATTTGACTGTCGAGTCCCGGACGTCGCATTCCGGGAGCGGTGCACCGCGCCGCTGCCGATGGGCCATCCTGGTACCCCCGGGCGAGTACGGCCGCCCTGCTGAGCGGTGAGGTGTCCCATCGGTAAGAACAACGGGTCGGCGCTGGTCGCCTGGCTGCGCGGCCTCGACACGGCGGCCCTGGAACGGATCCTGGCAGCGCGCCCGGACGCCGCCTCGCCCCCGGAACCGCGTTCGGTCGGCGAACTGGCGGACCGTCTGCAGCGCCCGGCGTCGGTGGCCTCGGCCCTGCCCCGGCTGACGCTGCCGTGCCTCCAGGCGGCGGAAGCCCTCGCCGCGCTGGGGAACGCGTCGCAGGAGGAGCTGGCAGGCCTCCTGGACGCGACGGGCGGTGCACGTGCCCATGGACTGGCCGCCGCCCTGGGGGAGTTGGCGGACCGCGCGCTGGTGTGGCCGGGCGGCGACGGCCGGTTGCGGATGGCGGCGCCACTGGGGGGCGCGTGGCGCGCGCCGCTGGGGCTCGACGCACCGCTCGCACGCCTGCTCGCGGGCGCGAACTCCGACGATCTCGCCCGCATGCTGGCGAAGGCCGGGATCAAGCCGGACGGCAACAGGAAGGAGCGGCGGCTGGCGGCGCTGATCGACCACCACAGTGATCCTGCCCGGGTCGCGGCGCTGGCGGCCAAGGCGCCGGAGGCCACCCGGGAACTCCTGGCACGGCGGGCCCGTACGGTTCCCGAGCACCTGGGCGCCATCATGTTCGGGGGGCCGCCTGCCGCCTCCGCACCCGGCGAGCAGTGGGCGGTGGAGCGGGGACTGCTGATCCGGGACCGCTACCACTACGGGCCCACGCGCATGCCCGCCGAAGTGGCCCTCGCCCTGCGCGGTGCCGACTGGCACGCCCCGTTCACACCCCTCCCGCCCGCCGTGCCGACGGCGCCCGCCACCGCCACGGACGTCGAACGGGAGGCCGCGGCCGCCTCGATGGCCTTCGCCGCCGACGCGACGTCCGTCCTCGCCGTGTGCGCCGCCGCCCCGCCGGTCCGGCTCAAGGCCGGCGGGATCGGCGCCCGTGAGCTCGCCAGGATCGGCCGGGCCGCGCAGTGCGGCGAACTGCCGCTACGCCTCGTGCTGGAGGCGGCGAGCGCCGCCGGGCTCCTGGCCGTGGAGGGCGACCGGGTCGTCGCGACCGCGTCCTACGACACCTGGGCGGGGCGGGAACCGGCCGAGCGGCTCGCCGTCCTGCTCCGGGCCTGGTGGTCGCTCCCCCTGACCCCCGGCCGGAGCCGCGACGAGGACGGGAAGGCACGGCCGGCGCTCGCCGGGGCGCCGCCCTGCGGGGGCTGCGTCCAGGCCCGGCACGGGCTGCTCACCGCCGCCTCCCGGCTCCCGGCCGGTGAAGGCGCGGCGAAACCGGCTGACCTGGGGGCGCTGCTCCGGTGGCTGCGCCCGCTCGCCGACGAACTCCCGCAGGACGCCGAGCCGTTCGCCACCCTGATCCGGGAGGCGGAACTGCTCGGCGCCCTCGCCCTCGGGGCGCTCTCCCCGATCGGGGCCGCCCTGCTCGGGGCCGCCCCGCTCGGCGACGACGCCGAGGCCGAAGCGCTGGTCGACGCCTGCCACCGGCTGCTGCCCGCCGCCAGCACGAGCGCCCGCTTCGGCAGCGACCTCACCGCCGTGGTCGCCGGCACCCCGTCCGCGCACCTCCACGCACTGCTGGACTCCGCCGCGGACCGGGAGAGCGCCGGTGCGGCCTCCGTCTGGCGGTTCGGCCCGGGCAGCGTCCGCCGGGCCCTCGACGCGGGCCTCACCCCCGACGCCCTCACCGCCGACCTGGCGGCGGTCGCCGTCGAACCGCTGCCCCAGCCGCTCTCCTACCTGATCCACGACACCGCGCGCAGCCACGGCCGGGTGCGCGTCGCGGCCGCCGCCTGCGTGATCCACGGCCAGGAACCCGCCCTCCTGGCCGAACTCGCCGCCCACCGCAAGCTCGCCCCGCTCGGCCTACGGCACCTCGCGCCGACGGTACTGATCAGCCGGACCCCGCCCGACAAGACCCTCGCGGCCCTGCGCGCCGCGGGCTACGCCCCCGTCGCCGAGACCCCCGACGGGACCGTCCGGATCGAACGGCCCCCGCACCCCCGCGCCGCGCGCCCGGCCCCGCCCCCGCGTCGGCCCGGCAGGCCCCGCACGGGCGCCCGTACCCCGACCAAGGACGAGCCCGCCGACCTGCGCGCCCTCGCCGCCCGGCTCCGCGCCGCCCCGCAGGACGGCGCGGAGCCCGCCCCGGACGACGGCCGCCCCTACGCCGGCGACACCGAGGAGATCATCGCCCGGAACGCGCGCCATCTGACCTTCACCGACGTCCGCCAACTGGCCCACGCCGTCGACCACGGACAGGCCGTCACGATCGAGTACGTCGCCACGTCCGGCAACACGACCGTCCGCACCCTCAGCCGCCTCGCCCTGGACGCGCCCTACCTGAACGCCTGGTGCCACCTGCGCGAGGACGAGCGCGTGTTCACCCTCTCCCGCATCCACGGCGTGATGCCCGGGTAGCCGGGGCCGCCGTTCCCCTGTCCGTACATGTCTGGCCGTTCGGGCCAGGTCGGCGCGGCCCATCCGGACTACGTCGCGTACGAGGTGGTCGGCTGAGCGGTCGGGCGGGTGGGGAGCGAGAACCTGGCCTTGGGGCGGCTCAGGGCCCCCGTCCGGTGGTAGAAGCGGATGGCGTCGGTGTTCCAGGCGGGTGTCTGCCACTGCAGCTGCGCGGCGCCCAGTGCTGCGGCCGCGTCCCGTACGGCGTCGAGCAGGGCGCGGCCCCACCCGCCGCCCCGGTGGGCCTCGGTGACGAACAGGCAGTCCAGGTGGACGTAGTCGGCGGCCTGCCAGGTGGAGAACTCCCGGGAGAAGCTCGCGTAGCCGGTCAGTTCGCCGCCGTGGTCGACCACCAGGCACCACGCCCTCGGCCGCGCGGCGAACAGTGCGGGCGCCAGCCGGGCGGCGAGGTCCGCGGGCACCGGCTCGGCGCGCTCGTGGGCGGCGTGGTCGGCGCACAGGCGGGCGAGCGCGGGCAGGTCGGCCGGGGTGGCCGGGCGGATCGTGCCGCCCGGCCGTGCGTCGGCGCTCAGCACGCGCAGGAGATGCCCGAGCGCGGGGCGGTCAGGTCGTCGACGGGGCGGCTCTCGGGGCCGGTGGCGGTGTCGTACGCGAAGCCCTCGCGGACCCAGTACTCGAAGCCGCCGAGCATCTCCTTGACGGGGTGGCCGAGGAGGGCGAAGGCCAGGGCCGCCCGGGTGGCGCCGTTGCAGCCGGGGCCCCAGCAGTAGGTGACCACGGTCGTGGTGGCCGGGTCGATCAACTTCGGTGCGAGCTCGGCGATCCGCGCGGTGGGGATGTGCACGGCGCCGGGGATGTGGCCCTGGTTCCAGGCGACCTCGCTGCGGGTGTCGACCACCACCACGCCGGGTGCGCCGGACGCCAGGTCGGCGTGGACGTCGGAGACGTCCGCCTCGAAGGCGAGCCGGGCGGCGTAGTGGGCGGCGGCCTCGGCCGGGGTGGCGGCGGGCACGGTCAGGACGGCGCTGGCGGACATCGGAAACCTCGTGTTCCTGCTGGTGGGGCGGGGTTCGGTGGGCCGTTCCGGGGTTCCCCGGTCGGCGATGACTCCATCCTCCGGTCCCGGGGCCCACCCCCACGAGTGGCGTGAACGCCGAAGGTCGTCAAGATCCCGCCAGGTGCTGTCGGCCCGTCGGGAGAGGATGGCGACATGACGATCACCCCCACGCCGGTGGCCAGCTACCCGATCCCGAGCGGGAGCAACTCCCGCTCCTCCGTCGATCCGACCGGCCCCGTTCCCCGTCTGGAGGTCCACGACGGCACCTCGCTGCGCCTCTACGACCTGCGGGAGCAGGCCGAACTGAAGGCCGAGTTCCCGGCCCCGGGCCCCGAGTGGTGGGCGCCGGTGTGGACGGCTCCCGACCTCTCCTTCGCCGTCTTCGGCACCGGGGACGGGTACGTCGCGACGGCCCAGGACGGCACGGAGCTCTGGCGGCAGCCGTACGGCACCTGGCGGGTGGACCGCTGGGGCTACGTCCTGTTCACGGTGACCGGTCCCGACCGGGAGCTCCGGATCTGGCTGCGGCTGCCCTCCGGACTGCCGGACGCCACCCTCTTCCTGACCCTGGACGCCGAGGGGCGGGTGCTGGCCCGGAGCGTGCTCGAGTGCGGCGGCTACGAGCGGTACGCCCGCCTGCTCCTGGACGCCGACGGCGAGGTCATCGGGGTGGACGTCTCGGGCGGTTCCGGGCCGACCACCCGCCACCGGCTCCGCCGGGAGTCCGGCGCCCTCGTCCTGGCCGAGCCGCTGCCGCAGGACGCGGTCCCCCGGCTCCCGGCGGACCGCGACTACCTGGACGCGGACTCCGGCAACACCCGCTGCATGACCGTCGATCGGAGGGGCCGGGACATCAGCTGGCACGCCGTGCCCTCCTACGAGGTCACCGCCACGCTCCGGCTGAGCGACTTCCCGGCCCCCGGCACCGGCGACTGCTCGGTCCACAACGACCCGTCCATCTCCTCCTTGTCCGGTTTCGTGGACGACTCCACCGTGCTGGTGACCCTGCACAACCGCTACGACGAGGGCGCCGTGCTCCTCTTCGGCGAGCAGGACTGGCGCGAGTACAGCCACTGGCTCGCCGACCCCGCCACCGGCGCCCTGCACGGCCGCCTGGAGTACCCGATGTCCGAGGTCGACTACGTGCTGCCCCTGGGCGACGGCACCTGGCTCACCCAGGAGTGGAACGCCTACCGCCGCTGGCGTCGCTGACCACCCCCGGGTGCCAGGGCCCGTCTTCGGACTCCCGCCCGCCCTCCGGGCGAACGACGGGAGTCCGAAGGCGGGCCCTAGACGTCGGGCAGGGCGGCCAGCAGCCGGTCGATCTCCTCGGGGGAGTTGTAGGCGTGCAGGCTGACCCGGACCGAGGTGTCGGTCTCGCCGGCGCGGGCCTGGCAGTGGCCGTCGGCGCGGACCATCAGGCCGTGGCTGGCGAGGACGAAGCCGAGGTCGTTGGAGGGGATCGCGCGGTGTCGGAAGGTGACGATGGCCTCGCGGCGCTGCACCGGGGAGTCGGCGGCCAGGCTCTGTCCGCAGCCGAGCACCTGGTAGGCGTCGGAGCCGCTCAGGCCGTCGGTGAGGCGGGTGGCCAGGGCGGTGGTCCAGCGTCGGATGCGGTCGGTGCCGGCGGCGTCGAGCCAGTCCAGGGCGGCCTCCAGGCCGGCGATCCCGCAGGTGTTGGGGGTGCCGCTCCAGCCGCCGGGGCGGAACTCCGGGCCGCGGGTGTTGCGGGCCCAGACGGCGCCGGTGCCGGGCAGGGCGAGTGCCTTGTGGCCGGAGAAGACCACGAAGTCGACGTCGAGGCGGCCGACGTCCACCGGCAGGTGGCCGACGCTCTGTGCCGCGTCCAGGCAGATCGGTACGTCGGGGCCGACGGCGGCCCGGATCCGGTGGACGTTCATGTCGGCGCCGTACACGTGGTGGACGTGGGTGGCGGCGACGAAGGCCGTCCGCTCGGTGACGAGTCCGGGCAGCGCCCGGTGGTCGTAGTCGTGCGAGGCCGGGTCGTACGGGAGTTCGCGGACCCGGACGCGGACGCCGCGGTCGGCGAGCAGCTGCTGCGCCTCCAGCCAGGGCAGGGCGTTGGCCTGGTGGTCGGCGAAGGGCACGATGATCTCGTCGCCGTCCCGCAGGTGCCGGGGGAGCCAGTCCCGGGCCACCGTGCGCAGGCCCTCGGTGGTGCCGCTGACGAAGTGCACTCCGGAGGGCTGCCCGGGTGCCGGGTCGCCGAGGAAGGCGGCGACCCGGGTGCGGGTGCGTTCGACCAGCGTGGTGGTGGCGTTGGCCCAGGTGTAGGTGCCGCGCCCGGCGTTGGCGTTGGCGGTGGTCAGGTAGTGGTGAACGGCGTCGAGCACCGCCCGCGGCTTCTGGGCGGTGGCCGCGCTGTCCAGGTAGGCCTGCTCGGGGGCGCCGGTGATGATCGGGAACTGCTTGCGCAACTCCCGGTGCCAGCCGTCCAGTTCGTCGAGGGTGCTCATGCGCGGCCTCCGTTCAGTCCCGGACCAGCGGCGCGCCCGCGTCGCGCCAGCCGATGATGCCGCCCGCCAGGCTGCGGGCGTCCTGGTGCCCCATCCGGGTGAGCAGTGCGGCGTACCGGACCGACTTCTCGCCGACCGGACAGGCCAGCAGGACGGGCCGGCGGGTGCCGAACGGCATTCCCCCGTGCAGGAGTTCGTCGAACAGCTCGTCGACGATGTTGACCGAGCCCTCGATGTGCAGCGCGGCGTAGGCGAAGGGGCCGCGCAGGTCGACCACCAGCGGGTGCTCCTCAGCGATCCACTCGCGGGCGGCGTCCACGTCGACGGCCCGGGCGGCGGCGAGTTCGGCCTCGGTCAGGGTGCCCACCGAGTTCGGCCGGGCGGGCCGGTGGAACAGCTCGGGGCGGCGGTCGCGGACGTAGCCGAGGTAGCTCTCGACCCGGTCGCAGACGATGAACACGGCCGTCCGGCGCTCCTCGGTGCCCGCCAACTCGGCGTCCAGGGAGCGGAGGTGGCGCAGCGCGCCGTAGTAGGCGCCGCCGCCGGTGGGGCCGGCCAGCAGGCCGCAGCGGCGGATCAGGGTGAGCATGCCGTCGATGGCCTGCTCGGCGGTCACCGAGGCGATGCTGTCGTAGGTGTCGGGGTCGAACAGGCCGACCTCGTGCACCTCGTCGATGGTGCGGATGCCGGGGATGAAGTCGGACTTGTGGGCGACCAGTCCGAGCACCTCGACCGCCGGGTTGTGGGCGCGCAGCACGGTCGCCACGCCGGTGGAGGAGCCGGCGGTGCCGACGCAGGCGATGAAGACGTCGGGGGCGCGGCCGTCGAGGTCGCGGACGATCTCCGGACCGGTGCCGGTGAGGTGGGCGTCGAGGTTGAGCGGGTTGAAGTACTGGTCGGTGTGGAGGTAGCCGGATTCGGCCGCGGAGAGCATCCGGTGGATGCGGGTGAGCGGGTCGTCGGCGTCGGTGGGGTCGAGGCACTCGGCCCGGCCGGGCAGTTCCTCGATCTCGGCGCCGAGCAGCAGCAGGAGGTCCTTGACCTCGGGGACCTTCATCCGGTTGGTGACGCTCTTGAACGGCAGGCCGTGCATGCCGGCGATCAGCGCGAGCGCCTTGGCGGTGTTGCCGCTGGAGAGTTCCACGACGGTGTCGCCGCGCGCGACGGCGGCGGGGAGCGCCTCGCGGGTCATGTTCCAGGCGGCGCGGTCCTTGACCGAGCCGAAGGGGTTGAGCAGTTCGAGCTTGGCGTACAGGTCGATGCTGCGCAGGCCGGTCACGGCCGGGTCGATCCGGACCAGCGGGGTGTCGCCGATCGCGTCGGTGATGCTGTCGTACCTCATGCGCGTCCGTCCCCCTGGGGTGTCGCGGGCCCCGCGGTGTCGAGGGGCCAGTACTGCTCGTCGAGGCGCCAGTGCCAGGCGCCGTCCTGGCGGTAGGCGGCGACCTTGCGCGCGACGGGCTGCCGGATCGGTCCGCCGGCGTTGAAGTCCATCAGGTAGCCCGCGGTGTTGGCGAAGGCGAGCAGGTCGCCGGGGGCGGGGAGGCGGGGGAGGTGGACCACCCGACGGGTGATCAGGTCGGCCTCCAGGCAGAGGTTGCCGAGCAGGTGGACGCCGACGGACCCGTCCGGGATGGCCGGGGTGGCGGGGGCGCCGGAGCGCGGGATCAGCACCGGGTCCATCAGCACCCCGTGGTCCTCCAGGCCGGCGTCCCGGGCGTTCATCTCCAGCCGCACCAGCTGCTCGGCGCCCGGCCCCCGTCGCACCTCCAGGACGCGGGCGAGGGTGGCCCCGCACTGGTCGACCAGGGCCCGGCCGGGTTCGACGGCCAGGTCGTACATGTTCTCCAGCAGCAGGGTGGCCAGCGGTCGGCCGAGGGTGGGTGCGGGGTGGGAGAGCAGTTCGTCCAGGTATGCCTCGGCGACGACCGGGCGGTGCGCGGGGTACAGGCCCAGCGTGCCGCGCAGGGTGCCGGACTCGTTGCGGAGCCCGTAGCCGTGCCCCTGCCAGGTGAGCGGGGGCCGTCGGCCCAGGACGGCGTCGGTCAGTGCGGTGGTGTACCGCTCCCACTGGGCGGCGTCGGCCAGGTAGTTGACGCCGAAGCCGCCGCCGATGTCGATGGTGCGGGGGTGCAGGCCGCGGCGGTGGCACTCGTCCATGATCCGGATGCAGGCTTCCAGGGCGACGGCCTTCTCGCCGATACCGGTGGTGTCCAAGTGGTAGGCGACGCCGGTGAGTTCGACGGTGTCGCGGTGGCGTTCGAGGGCGTCCAGCAGTGCGTCGAGCTCGTCGGCCGGGACGCCGAAGCGGCTCGGCCGGGTGAGGACGGTGACGCCGGGCGAGTGGAAGCCGGAGAGCCGGGGCATGACGGGCACCCGGGGGAGGGCGTGCTTGCGCACCAGGTCGGCCAGCTCGTCGAGTTCGGCCAGGGTGTCCAGGTGGACGGTGGCGCCGGTGCGGGCGGCCAGCCAGAGGAACTCGCGGGTCTTCGGGCCGGTGGCCAGGATCCGCTCGGGGGCGCAGCCGGCGCCGAGGGCGTGCTGGAGCTCGCCGAGCGAGGCGACGTCGAGCCCGGCGTCGGTGGCGGCGTCCGCGGCGGCGAGCCGCCGGACCAGGGCGCTGGAGCGGTTGGCCTTGTGGGCGAAGTGGATCCGCCCGGTGAGCCGGTGCTTGCGGTAGACGGACCGGAAGCGGGCCAGGTTGTCGGCGAGCTGTTCGGGCAGCAGCAGGTTGAGCGGTGACCCGAGTGCGTCGACCAGGGTGTGCAGGAGGTCGGTGGTGTCCAGGAGGGATCGGAGCCGGGGCTCCAGCCGTGGTTCCAGGTACAGCGGTGAGGGCCGCATGGTGGTCAGCCTCCCGTCGGTGGTCCGGGGTGAGGGGCACACGGCTCGCCGACGGGCTGCCCAGGCCGGTCGACGACCGAGGCAAACGGTAACTGTTTTCAGTTTGAATCAACAGCGGTTTCTGTCACGCCAGAGCAAAGACTGTGCCCAGATGAAAGTACTCAATCCGTTTGTGACAGAAGGAAGTTGGGTCAGGGACCAATTCCGGTCAGCGCAGCGCCACCAGGACGGAGCTGGCGCCGTACTGCCAGACCGACCCGGCCTGGCGGAAGCCCGCCAGTCGCAGCAGTGCGGCGTGCTGGGCGGCGGACAGGCCGTTGCCCTCGCCCTCGCTGGGCGGCAGCTGCCGCTCGCGGGCCGCCAGCAGTTCGGCGAACTCCGGGATCCGGCGGGCGGCGTCCCACCACTGCGACCAGTCCTCGGCGCCGCCCACGCCCCGGCGCTGGGAGCGGCGCCGGCCGATCGCCAGCGCCAGTTCGGCGAGGGAGGGCTCCTCGGGGATCAGGTGGTCGCCGTTGACCAGGACGGCGCCGGGCCGCAGCGCGCCCGCGAGGTCGCGGTAGATCCGGAGCAGTGCCTCCGGCGGCGGGTAGTGCAGCGCGGTGGAGGAGAGCACGGCGTCCAGCGGGCGGTCGAGTCCGAGGTCCTCGATCCAGCCGGGGCGCCCGATCAGGGTCTCCACCCAGCGGGTCACCCGGGGGTGTCCGGCCCGGCCGAGCGCGAGCAGCAGCGGGTCGATGTCGACGGCGACGACCTCGGCGTGCGGCAGCCGTTCGGCGACCCGCGCGGACAGCGAGCCGGGACCGCTGCCGAGGTCCGCGATCAGCGGACGGGCGCGGTGGCCGACGACCTGCTCCACCACGTCGACCATGACGGTGAACCGCTCCTCGCGCTCCACCGCGTACCGCTCCTGCTGGCGCTCCCAGCGTTCCAGCCAGGCCCCGGCCAGGGTCGCGTCCACCGGCATCCCGACTCCCGCTGTGTCCGTGCGCATTCGAGCTCCCCGTGCGATGCCAATGTGTGTCATGTCCATACGGATTGGCAACGGAACCGGCCGGTGCGATCCACTGCCCGCACCGTAATGATATCCGTTTTCATCTGAGGGGCGTGCCACGGGCCTGCCGCGAGCCTGCGGCGGGCCCGCCACGGGAATCCGCGAAGCGGCGAGGGCCGGGCCGGGGCGGAGCGCAGCAGCGCCCCACCCCGGCCCGGCCCTTCCGGCGGGTCTACCGCCCGGCGGACTGGTCCGCGACGGCGCGTACGGCCGCGCCCGCCCAGGCGCGGTTGCCGAGCAGCGTCTTGACGTCCGAGGCGAGCCCGTTGTCGGGGTTCACCCGGAAGCCCAGCTCGTACAGGGTGTTCTTGTCCCAGTTGGTGGTGAGCAGCCGGATCGGGACGTCCCCGGGGTGGGCCTGGAGGGCGAGCTTGAGCTCGGCGACGACCTCGGGCGTGATCCGGGAGGCCGGGACGGTGATCTGGACCGGCGGCTTGGTGCCGAGCTCGGCGGAGGAGACGTCGAGGGTGGCGATCTCCTGGCCGAAGATGCTCAGCGAGCCGTCGCGCTCGTTGAGGCGGCCCCGGACCGAGATGACGTTGTCCTCGATCATCTGCTCGGCCATCAGGTTGTAGGTGGCCGGGAAGAACAGCACCTCGACCGAGCCGTCGCGGTCGGACAGGGTGATGATCGCCCAGGCGTTGCCCGCCTTGTTGATCCGCCGGTCCACGCCGGTGATCAGCCCGGAGAGCCGGACCTCGCCCTCGGAGCGGCCGGAGCCGAGGAGTTCGGCGATCGAGGTGTCGCGGTTCTGGGAGAGGATGTGCTCGGCGCCGTCCAGCGGGTGGCTGGAGACGTACAGGCCGAGCATCTCGCGCTCCAGGGCGAGGAGTTGGCGCCGGGGCCACTCGTTCTCGGTGAGCTGGAAGTCCAGTCCGATGGCGGGTCCGCCGCCGTCACCGGTGTCGAGGGCGCCGAACAGGTCGTCCTGCCCGATGGCCTGCTGCTTCTTCAACCCGGTGACGGCGTCGATGGCGCTCTCGTGGACGCTGCTGAGCGAGAGCCGGCTGTGCCCGAGCGAGTCGAAGGCGCCGGCCTTGATCAGCGAGTCGATGGTGCGCTTGTTGCAGACCACCAGCTCGACCTTGTCCAGGAAGTCGGCGAAGGAGGTGTACTTGCCCTTCTCGTCGCGGGTCCCGACCAGGGACTCGATCACCGGCACGCCGACGTTGCGCACGGCCTTGAGGCCGAAGCGGACGTCGCTGCCGACGGCGGTGAAGTCGACCACCGACTCGTTGACGTCGGGGGAGAGGATCTTGATGCCCATCTGCCGGCACTCGGCCAGGTAGACGGCCATCTTGTCCTTGTCGTCGGCGACCGAGGTGAGCAGCGCCGCCATGTACTCGGCCGGGTAGTTGGCCTTGAGGTAGGCGGTCTGGTACGAGACCAGGCCGTACGCGGCGGAGTGCGATTTGTTGAACGCGTAGCCGGCGAACGGGACCAGGACGTCCCACACCGCCTGGATCGCCTCGTCGGAGTAGCCGCGCTCCTTGCAGCCCGCGTGGAAGGGGACGAACTCCTTCTCCAGCACCTCCTTCTTCTTCTTGCCCATCGCGCGGCGCAGCAGGTCTGCCTGTCCGAGCGAGTAGCCGGCCAGCACCTGGGCGGCTCGCTGCACCTGCTCCTGGTAGACGATCAGGCCGTAGGTGGGGCCGAGGACGTCCTTGAGCGGTTCCTCCAGCTCGGGGTGGATCGGGATGATCTCCTGCTGGGCGTTCTTGCGCAGCGCGTAGTTGGTGTGCGAGTTCATGCCCATCGGGCCGGGCCGGTACAGCGCGGAGACGGCGGAGATGTCGGCGAACTCGGTGGGCTTCATCAGCTTGAGCAGGGCGCGCATGGGGCCGCCGTCGAGCTGGAACACGCCCAGGGTGTCGCCGCGGGCGAGCAGCTGGTACGTGGTGGGGTCGTCGATCGGGATCTTCTCGATGTCGACGTCGACGCCCCGGTTGGCCTTCACGATCTTGATGCAGTGGTCGATGATGCCCAGGTTCCGCAGACCCAGGAAGTCCATCTTGATCAGGCCCATGGCTTCGCACGACGGGTAGTCGAAGCCGGTGATGATCACGCCGTCCTTGTCCCGCATGTGCAGCGGGATCAGGTCGAGCAGCGGGGTCGAGGAGAGGATGACGGCCGCGGCGTGCACGCCGGTGCCGCGGATCAGGCCCTCGATGCCGCGCCCGGTGTCGATGATCTTCTTGACGTCGGGCTCGTTCTGGTACAGCGCCCGGATCTCGGTGCCCTCGTTGTACCGGGAGTGCTTCTCGTCGAACAGGTCGGCCAGCGGCACGCCCTTGCCCATGACGTCCGGCGGCATCGCCTTGGTGATCCGGTCGCCCATCGCGAAGGGGTAGCCGAGGATCCGGTTGGCGTCCTTCACGGCCGCCTTGGCCTTGATGGTGCCGAAGGTGTTCACCTGGGCCGTGTACGCGGCGCCGTACTTCTCGGTCACGTAGCGGACCATCTGGTCGCGCTGGCGGTCGTCGAAGTCGATGTCGACGTCCGGGGGGTTGATGCGCTCGGGGTTGAGGAAGCGCTCGAACAGCAGGTCGTGCTCCAGCGGGTCCAGCTGGGTGATGCCGGTGAGGTAGGCGACCATCGAGCCGGCCGCCGAGCCACGGCCCGGGCCGACCGGGATGCCGTTGTCCCGGCCGTACTGGCAGATGTCGGCGACCACGAGGAAGTAGGCGTCGAACCCCATCGGGGTGATGACGCCCATCTCCAGCTCGATCCGGTCCAGTACCTCCTGGCTCGGGCTGTCGCCGTACCGGTGCTGGAGCCCGACCTCGATCTTCTTGCGCAGGAAGGAGGCCTGGGTCTCGCCCTCGGGCACGTCGAACTGGGGCATCCGGTCGACGTAGGTGAAGACCTCGTCGTACGACTCGATCCGCTCGGCGATCGCGAGGGTGTTGTCGCAGGCCTCCGGCAGCTCGCGGAAGAGCTCGCGCATCTCCTCGGCGGTCTTCACGTAGTAGCCCGAGCCGTTGAACTTGAAGCGGTTCGGGTCGTCCTTGTTCTTGCCCACGCCGACGCAGAGCAGGCTGTCGTGGGCGTCCGCCTGGTCGGCGGTCACGTAGTGGGAGTCGTTGGTGGCCAGCAGCGGGATGTTCAGGTCCTTGGCCAGGCGCAGGAGGTCCTCGCGGACGTCCTTCTCGATGGAGAGGCCGTGGTCCATCAGCTCCAGGAAGTAGTTCTCCTTGCCGAAGATGTCCTGGTAGGCGCCGGCCGCCTTGACCGCCTCGTCGTACTGCCCGAGCCGCAGCCGGGTCTGCACCTCGCCGGAGGGGCAGCCGGTGGTGGCGATGATCCCGGTGGCGTTGGCGGCGATCAGCTCGCGGTCCATCCGGGGCTTCATGTAGTAGCCCTCCATCGACGCGAGCGAGGAGAGCTTGAAGAGGTTCCGCAGGCCGGTGGCGTTCTGCGCCCACATGGTCATGTGGGTGTAGCGGCCGCCGCCGGAGACGTCCTTGCCGCCCTCGCCGTCGGAGCCGGTGGGACGCTGGCCGCCGGGCGACCAGAACACCTGCTTCTTGAGGAAGCGGGAGGCCGGGGCGACGTAGGCCTCGATGCCGATGATCGGCTTCACCCCGGTCTTGGCGGCGGAGTGGAAGAACTCGTACGCGCCGAACATGTTGCCGTGGTCGCTCATCGCGATGGCGGGCATGCCCTGTCTCTCCGCCTCGGCGAACAGCTTTCCGTTCTTCGCCGCCCCGTCCAGCATCGAGTACTCGGTGTGGACGTGCAGGTGCGCGAAGCTGTCGGACACGGCGCTTTGCTCCTCGGTGGACCGGGGGGTACGGAAGCGGTCCACGTTAGCGGGTCGCCCCGGGGAGTGCGGCATTCCGGGGTCTGGGCCGACGGACTCCGACGAGATCCTCCCGCCGCCTTGACAACCGCTCCCGCCGTCGGGGTGCGCCGACGGCGGGAGCGGTGCGGTCAGGCGGTCGGGGTGGCCTCGGGGAGGGCGGGGATCTCGGTGACGCTCGTCAGCACGTGGGTGTGCGGGTGCCCGTCGAAGTCGGCCCGGGTGAGCTCCCCGGTCAGCACCCCGACGACCACGCCGGCCCCGGCGTTGCGGCCGGCCTCGACGTCGACCACGGTGTCCCCGGCGGTCAGCACCCGGCGGGTGTCGATCACCCCGGTCTTCTCCATCGCCCGGTGGATCATGTGCGGGGCCGGGCGGCCGCGCGGGACCTCGTCGGAGGTGACGACGGCGTCCAGGTTGCCGCCCTCGCCGGTGGACCAGCCGAGCGACTCCAGCAGCGGGTAGGCGACGTCGTCGCTGAACCCGGTGGTCAGCGCGACCTTGATGCCGCGGCGGCGCAGCTCGGCCAGGGCCTCCTCGACGCCCTCGATGGCCTGCGGGGGGTTGGCGCGGTAGGCCTCGCGCAGGAACTCCGCGAAGGCCGCGTAGCTCTCCTCGACCAGCTCCGGGGTGGGGGTGCCGCCGCCGATGCGGACCAGGGCGGCGATGGCCTCGCGCTTGTCGGTGCCCATCCAGGTCTGGAGGTCGGCGTCGGCGACCGCCACTCCGTTGCGTTCGACGGCGGTGCGCAGTGCGCGGTACACGGCGCCGGACTCGTTGACGGTGGTACCGGCCATGTCCAGGGCGGCGAGCTCGATCACGGTGTTCAGTCCTCTTCGGTGCGGTAGCGGCCGATCACGGTTCGGCCTTCGACGGTGTTCTCGACGGTGAAGGTGGCCATCGCGGGCAGGTAGCGGTCGTCGGCGTCCTCCAGCGGGACGCCCCGGCCGGAGGTGGTGAGCCGGCGCACCCGCAGCAGCGGGTCCCCGGTGGCGATCCGGAGGAGCTCGGCGTCGCGCGGCCCGGCGGCGACGGCGTCGATGGTGTGCCGGGCGTGGTGCAGGTCGACCTCGCGGCGCAGCAGCTCCTGGTAGACCGAGCCGGTGTCCGGGTCGAAGTCGAACAGGATGCGGCCGACCTCGTGGACGAAGGTGGAGCGTTCGAGCATGGCCGGGACGCCGTCCAGCAGGCGCAGCCGGACGAGTTCGACCACCGGCTCGCCCTCGGCGAGGCCGAGCCGGGCGGCCGCCTCCGGGGCGGCCCGGCGGCGGGCCACCTCCAGGGTGTGCTGCCCGGGCTCGCGGCCGATGCTGCGGGCCCACTGGGTGAAGGACAGGAAGGTGCCGAAGGGCTGGGAGGGCGCGGTGCGGTGGGCGACGGGCGGTTTGCCGCGTCCGCCGACCAGGCTGCCCGCGCTCCGCAGCATGGCCAGGGCCTGGCGGACCGGGCCGCGGGAGGTGCCGAACTCGGCGCAGAGCTGCGACTCGCTGGGCACCGGCTCGCCCTCGGGCCACTCGCCGGACTCGATGCGGCGCAGGAACTCCGCGCCGAGCCGTTGGTGGAGGGGGAGGTCCTCACTTGTCTTCACAAGTCGACTATGACACCCGGGGCCGGAACTTCTCAAGGCCGTTCCACCTGCGGATTCTCCTGTTCATCCAAGTGGGCCCGAAGATCGTCCGCCGGGTGAACAGGGGGTGACTTGTACATACATCTCTTGACTCCGGCGCTCGTCGGCCGCTTGGCTGGGGACCATGAGCAGCAGCACCGCATCCGTAACCACCCCCGCCGTCTCCCCCTCGCGCGACACCGCCGGCGCGCCCGGCCCCAGCGACGTGGTGATCGTCGGCGCCGGCATCGTCGGCCTGGCCCACGCCTTCGAGGCGCTCCGCAACGGGCTGTCCGTCACCGTCGTGGAGCGCGACCGGCAGCCGGTCGGCGCCTCGGTCCGCAACTTCGGCCACTGCTGCATCACCGCCCAGGACGGCGCACTGCTCGGACTGGCCCGGCGCTCCCGCTCCGGCTGGCTGCGCGCCGCCGCGGCGGCCGGCTTCTGGGCCGAGGAGGCCGGCGCCCTGGTGGTGGCCCGGTCGGAGACCGAGGCGGCCGTGCTGGCCGAGCTGCACGCCGACCGCGGCGGCGACGACGTACGGCTGCGCACCGCCGCGCAGACGGCCGAGGCGCTCGGCCGCGCGGGCGGCGAGGCCGGCGACCTGGTCGGCGGCGCGCTGCTGCCCGCCGACCTGCGGGTCAACCCGCGCGAGGCCGCGCCCGCCCTGGCCCGCTGGGTCGCCGAGCACCCGCGGGGCCGGGTGCTGTGGGGCACCGCCGTCACCGGCGTGGAGTCCGGCGCCGTGCACACCACCCGCGGCCCGGTGCGCGGCGACCGGATCCTGGTCTGCGTCGGCCACGACCTCGACTACCTGTTCCCCGACATCGCCGAGGACCACGAGATCCAGCGCTGCCGCCTGAGCATGGCGCGGGCCGAGGCACCGGCCGGGTTCCGCACCAACGCGGCGGTACTGACCGCCACCTCGATGCTGCGCTACGACGCCTTCACCGCCCAGCCGTCGGCCGGCCCGCTGCGCGCGGAGGTCCTCGGCCACAGCGCGGAGCTGGTGGGCATCGGCGCCAATGTGATGTTCACCCGGCTGCCGGACGGCACCGTGCTGGTCGGCGACTCGCACCACTACGACGCCACCACCCCGCCGTTCGTCGACGAGCGCACCCACGAGCTGCTGATCGCCGCCGTCGCCCGGGTGCTGGGCGTGCCGGACCTGCGGATCCTGGAGCGCTGGCAGGGCGTCTACGCCAGCAGTGCGCGCGGCCCGCTGCTGGTGCGCGACCTGGCCCCGGGCGTGCGGGCGATCACCGTCACCTCGGGCGTCGGGATGACCCTCTCCTTCGGCCTGGCGGCCGCCACCTTCGACGGCACCCTGGCCGCGACCGACTGAGCCCACGGGCCCGGACGGCCGTCCGGCCGGGCCCGTTGAGGGGCCCGGCCGGTGAGTGCTCCGGGCGCGTGCCCGGCGCGGCTCAGAACGCCGAGTGGGCGAACCAGTGCGCCAGCAGCTCCTCGTCCCCGGCGAGCTCGATCCCGGCGGCGGTGCGGTCCAGGCGCCCGTACAGGAGCAGCAGCAGCTCGGCGGCGCCCGCCCGGACGGTGGCGTCGGCGGCCGCCTCGGAGCCGTCGGGGTCGGCGTCCGCCAGGCCGAAGCCGTCGGGGCGCAGCCGGACCAGCCAGTCGCCCTCGCCGTCGGTGCGGGTGAAGCGGATGGTCCGGTCCTCGGCGCGCAGCTCGGCCGTCCCGGGGGCGAAGAGGGTGGCGAAGGGCAGGTTGGTCAGGAACTCGGCCACGCCGTCGGCGGCGAGGGCCGGGTCGATCTCCGGCGCCAGGCCGAGTGCGGTCTCGGCGTCGACGCGGTGGACCAGGGTCTCGAAGAGCATCCGCCGCACCCAGAACCGGGCGTGCTGGTCCGCGCCCCAGGCCCACATCGGCTCGTCGAGCCCGCCCTCGGCGAAGGCGGCGGCGGACTCCCGGGCGGACTCGGCCAGCCAGGCCGGGTACTGGTCCACGCCCTCGGGCAGCCGCAGGTCGACGTCCCGGCTGCGCGGCGGCTCCTGGATCCGCTGCCGGAGCAGGACGGTGAACCAGCGGTGCACGCTGCCGGTGTGGCGGACGAGGTCGGCGAGCGTCCAGCCGGGGCAGCCGGGCACCGGGAGGGCCGGGTCGGCGTCCTGGACGGCGGTGACGAAGCGGGCGGTCTCGGCGGCGACGGCAGCGCCGTGGTCCTGCGGGGTCATGAGGGCTGTCTCCAGTGCTACGGATGTCGCGGCGCCCCGGGTCGGACTGCGCCCGATGGCTTGCGCTGTCAATTTTTCACCAGCTGAAACAATCGCCACGACGCTAGGCCTGAAAGGTTGAGCTTGTCAAGTAACTCTGCGGAGGCGCCGAGGGGCCGGAGCGCCGCGGTGACCGGGCCCGGCAGGGGTCGTTGAGCAGGGGCCGGACGTCCCCGCGAGAAAGCGTGCAGCCACGTGCCCCAGCCCTTCGAACTCCCCGCCTTCTACCTGCCGTACCCCGCCCGCCTCAACCCCCGACTGGAGGAGGCGCGCGAGCACTCCCGGCAGTGGGCCCGGCAGATGGGCATGCTGGAGGGCTCGGGCATCTGGGAGCAGCGGGACCTCGACGCCCACGACTACCCGCTGCTGTGCGCCTACACCCACCCGGACTGCGACGGGCCCGAACTCTCGCTGATCACCGACTGGTACGTCTGGGTGTTCTTCTTCGACGACCACTTCCTGGAGACCTTCAAGCGCACCCAGGACCGGGCCGGTGGCAAGGCCTACCTGGACCGGCTGCCCGCCTTCATGCCGCTGAACCTCCCCTTCTCGATGCCCGAGCCGCGGAACCCGGTCGAGGCGGGCCTCGCCGACCTCTGGCTGCGCACCGTCCCCGGCACCTCGCGGGAGTGGCGCGAACGCTTCGCGCTGAGCACCGAGCACCTGCTCGACGAGTCGATCTGGGAGCTGTCGAACATCGACATCGGCCGGATCCCCAACCCGGTCGAGTACATCGAGATGCGCCGCAAGGTGGGCGGCGCGCCCTGGTCCGCCGGGCTGGTGGAGCACGCGGCGGGTGCCGAGGTCCCGGCGTCGGTCGCCGGCACCCGGCCGCTGCGGGTGCTCCGGGACGCCTTCTCGGACGCGGTGCACCTGCGCAACGACCTGTTCTCCTACCAGCGCGAGACCGAGGAGGAGGGCGAACTGAGCAACGGCGTCCTGGTGCTGGAGACCTTCCTCGACATCTCCACCCAGGAGGCGGCCGACCGGGTCAACGACCTGCTGACCTCCCGGCTCCAGCAGTTCGAGGACACCGCGCTCACCGAACTGCCCCCGCTGTTCGCCGACCACGGCCTCGGCCCGGAGGAGGCGGCCCGGGTGCTCGCGTACGTCAAGGGACTGCAGGACTGGCAGTCCGGCGGGCACGAGTGGCACCTGCGGTCCAGCCGCTACATGAACGGCGGGGGCATGAACGACGGGGGCGTGAACGGCTTCGGCCCGCAGGGGAGTTCGGTGCTCCCGCTGGGCGGCCTCGGCACCTCGGCGATGGACCTCGAGCGGCTGGGGGCCGCGACCGGCGCGCAGCGCGTACGGAACTTCTCCTTCGTCCCGCACCGGCGCACCGGGCCGTCCCTGGTGCCCGCACTCCGGTCCCCGGGCGAGGTACGGGCCAGCCCGCACCTGGCGCAGGCCCGACAGGCGTCGCTGGAGTGGGCCGAACGGATGGGCATGCTCGCCCCCGGACCGCGCACCGGCGGCCGGCCGGTCTGGAGCGAACGGACCCTCGCCCGCGCCGACTTCGGCCTGCTGGGCGCCCTCACCCTGCCGGACCTCGGCGCCGAGCAGCTGGCCGCCGCCGTCGGCTTCATCACCTGGGGCTGCTACGGCGACGACCACTTCGACGCCGCCTACGGGCAGCCGCGCGACCTGGCCGGGGCCAAACTGGCCGCCGCCCGCCTGCTGGCGCTCACCGCACCGGGCCAGGCCGCACCCGTCGCCCCCGCGGACGCGCTGGAGCGCGGGCTCGCCGACCTCTGGTCCCGGCTCGCCGAGCACCTGCCGCCCGCCGCGCAGGACACCGTCCGAGGCGTCCTGACGGACCTGCTGGAGGGCTGGGTGACGGAGGTCGCCAACCTGGCCCACCACCGCATCCCCGACCCGGTCGACTTCCTGGAGGTGCGTCGGCAGACCGTCGGCGGGGAGTTCTTCACCACGATCCCCGGCCTGCTGCGCGGTGAGGCGCTCCCGCCCGAGGTCCGGGCCAGCGGCACGATGCGGGCCGTGGAACTCGCGGCGGTCGACCACTCCGCCCTGGTCAACGACCTGTACTCGTACCAGCGGGAGATCGAGTTCGAGGGCGACTTCCACAACTCCGCGCTGGTCGCGGAGCACTTCTTCGACTGCGGCTACCGGGAGGCGGCGCACGTCGTCGCCGACCTCGCGGAGGCCCGGCTGGACCAGTTCGAACACCTGGTGGCCGCCGAACTGCCCGTCCTCTGCGAGGACTTCCGGCTCGGTGCCGCCGCCCGGCAGGCCGTCGACGAGCACGTCCGCCACCTGCGGGCCTTCCTGGCCGGCAATCTGGACTGGCACGGCCGCAGCGGCCGCTTCACGGAGGCCGAACTGCGCCGCCACCACGGCCACGAGCTGCGGGGGCCGACCGGCCTCGGCACCTTGGCCACCCGGCTCCCGCTGCCGGCCCGCTGGCCCGGCGGCCGCCCGCACCGGGCGCCGGGCGCGGCTACCCGGCCGGTGCGGGACGCACGGTGAGGCCGGGCCGGCGGCGGTGGACGGTGAGGTAGACCAGGCCGTCCTCGCCCGCACCGACCGCCCGCCGCGCGCCGTGCGGCAGCCAGGCGGTGCAGCCGGGGGAGAGCAACTGCCGGCCGTTGGCCGTCTCCAGGTGGCCGCTGCCGTCGAGCACCTGGACGAGGACGTCGAGGTCCGGCTCCACATGGGCCGCGACCTCGGCGTTCGCCGGCAGGCGGACGATGTTGGCGTCGAGCTGGCGGCCCTCCTCCTGCAACCGCCACAGCGCCCCGCCGCGGTCGGCGGGGGCCCGGTGCAGCAGGGAGTCCAGGTGGGTGAGCACACCTGGTCCGGGGTGGGACGTCAACGCGGCCTCCTGCGGGCGAGCGGGGGTGAGGGGATCGGCCCGCGGATTCTACGGAGGATCACCGGGCGTCCCTCGGTCGGCGGCGAGCAGCCGGTCGAGGGCCGTGTCGACGTCCAGGTGGTGGGACTCCGCCCCGGCGGGCACCAGCGCGAAGCAGTCCGAGAGGAACGCCGTGACGAGGTCCTCCGGGGCGCTCACCACGGCCCGGCCGACCGGCCCCTGGAGGGTGATCAGCACCTCGCCCGCCGCCCCCGGGCGGATCCGCACGTCCCCGCTGCCGACCGGGCCGAGCCGCCCCTCGTTGAGCAGTTCGCGGCTGAAGTACCAGCACACCCGGGCGGCGTCGCCGGTGCACCGGCACGGGGTCAGCGGGAACGCCAGGCAGGCCGCGTACGGGAGGCTCGCGTCGAAGCGGAGCTCGGCCTCGACCGGGACGTCGGGCGCCGGGCCGTCGGGGAAGGTGACGGGCACCGGGCGGACGGTGGACAACTGCATCGGTTCGGCCTCCTGCGATCGCGACCCGCCGGACCGGGGCGGCCCGCCGTACCCGGGGGCGCCTACCCGGTGCGCCGGCCGGCAGCGGGCGGGGGAGGAATCTGCACAATTCCCCCGCATCGCCGGGGCGTCGGGCATCCGTACGGGGCCCTCGCATTCACTCACACGGATGAAACGGTGGGCTGTCCGGCGTCCTCGGCGTAGCCGCGACCGGCCCGTGGCGGCGGAGGCTGGGAAGCGCGCCGCTCCCGCCGCCGCACCCCTCCCGAACGGAGCCCGTCCGTGACCAGCCCCCGGCCCCTCCAGGCAGCCGCCGCGCTGCTGCTCTCCGCCGCCCTCGCCGCCTGCTCCAGCTCCGGCAGCCCGTCGAACGGCAGCCCGTCGACCGGCACCACCTCGAACGGCGCGCCCTCGTCCGCGGTCACCAGCCCCGCGCAGGTCAGCAGCGCCGCCACCAGCCCGGCGCAGAGCAGCGGTGCCGCGACCACTCCCGCGCAGGGCAGCACCGGCGCTCTCCAGGTCATCATCAAGAACTTCGCCTTCTCCCCCGCGACCCTGACGGTGAAGGCCGGCCAGACCGTCACCGTGATGAACCAGGACTCCACCGCCCACACCCTGACGGCCTCCGACAAGTCCTTCGACACCGGGACGATCCAGCCCGGCGCCAGTGCCACCTTCACCGCCCCGCAGCAGACCGGCGACCACCCGTACATCTGCACCATCCACCCGTTCATGCACGGCACCCTCACCGTCGGCTGACCGGCCGTGGCCCCCCGCACGCACGCCCGCCCCCGCGACGGACGCCGGCCCGTCGAACTCCTGCTGTGCCTGGTGGCCGTCGCCGGGCTCGCCGTGGACGCGGCCGTCCACGCCCGGCTCGCCGACCGGTACGACGCCATCGGCGACAGCATCACCCAGGGCACGCTGTTCCGGGCCGAGGCCGCCGCCGCCAGCCTCGCCGCGCTGCTCCTGCTGCTCGGGCGCCGCCGGTCCGCCGTCCTGTTCGGCTGGCTGGTCGCGGCCTCCGGCCTCGGCGCCCTGCTGCTCTACCGCTACGTCGACGTCGGCACCCTCGGACCGCTGCCGAACATGTACGAGCCGATCTGGTTCGCCGACAAGACCCTGGCCGCCTGGGCCGAGGGCATCGCCACGGCGGCGCTCACCGCCCTGCTGCTGCTCGGCCTGCGCCGCCGCCGAGGCCAGGAACCCGCCTGAGCGGGAGCGGGCGCGCCCGGGCGGTGCCCCGCCGCTCGGGTGAACGGGCGGCGCGGCGGGGGCGACGGGCCCGGAGGCGGATCGGGCGGAGGCGATGATCGCCGGAATCCCCGGGCCCTCACCGTCGGAGGCGGACATGCGGATCCTGCTCCTTGCCAGCGCGTTCAACAGCCTCAGCCAGCGGCTGCACGCCGAACTGCGCGACCGCGGCCACCGCGTCGACGTCCAACTGGCGGGTGACGACGAGGAGTTGCTGGCGACGGTGGCCCGGCTGCGGCCGGATCTGGTGCTCGCGCCGATGCTCCGCAGCGCGATCCCGCGCACGCTCTGGGAGCAGCTCACCTGCCTGGTCGTCCACCCCGGCCCGCCGGGCGACCGCGGCCCGTCCTCGCTGGACCGGGCGGTCCAGGAGGGCCGCACCGCATGGGGCGTCACGGTGCTCCAGGCCGAGGCGGAGATGGACGCCGGACCGGTCTGGGCCTGGGCGCCCTGCCGGCTGCCGGAGCGCGGCAAGAGCGACCTCTACCGCAACGAGGTCGCCGACGCCGCCGTCACGGCCGCGCTGCTCGCCGTGGAACGCTTCGCCTCCGGAAGCCACGCCCCGCAGCCGCAGCACGGCCCCGGCTGGCACGGGACGGTGCGCACCCGGCCGCCGCTGCGCCAGGCGGAGCGCCGGATCGACTGGACGGCCGACCCCACCGAGGAGGTGCTGCGCCGGCTGCGCGCCGCGGACTCCCGCCCCGGGGTGCTGGACGTGCTGTGCGGCGCCGAGTGGTACCTGCACGGGGGCCACCGGGAGCCGCTGCTGCGCGGCCGCCCGGGCGAGCTGCTCGCCACCCGGGCCGGCGCGGTGTGCCGGGCTACCCCGGACGGCGCAGTGTGGCTCCCCGAACTGCGTCGCCGCCGCACCCCGGGCGGGCCCGCGACGGTCAAGCTCCCGGCGGTGACGGCGCTCGGCGCCCTGCTGCCGCCCCTGCCGGAGCACCCGGCGCCGCTGACGGCGGACGAGGGCGAGCACCCGGGCTGGTCGGACCTGGGCTACCACGAGGACGGCCCGGTGGGCTTCCTGCGGTTCTCCTTCCCCGGCGGGGCGATGTCCGCCGAGCACTGCCGCCGACTGCTGGCCGCGTACCGCTTCGCGCTCGGCCGCCCGACCACGGTGCTGGTGCTCGGCGGCGGCCGGGACTTCTTCTCCAACGGCATCCACCTCAACGTGATCGAGGCCGCACCGGACCCGGTCGCCGAGTCCTGGGCGAACATCACCGCGATGGACGACCTGGTGGCCGAGGTGCTCACCACCACCGACCGGCTGGTGGTCGCGGCCGTCGGCGGGAACGCCGCGGCCGGCGGGGTGATGCTGGCGCTGGCCGCCGACGAGGTGTGGTGCCGGGCCGGCTCGGTGCTCAACCCGCACTACCGGCTGATGGGGCTGCACGGCTCGGAGTACTGGACGTACACCCTGCCGCGCCGGGTGGGCGCGGCGCAGGCGGAGCGGCTGACCGGGCGGGCCCTGCCGGTGTCCGCCGCGGCCGCCGAGCGGATCGGCCTGGTCGACCGGGTGCTCGACGCCGGGCCGGAGGAGTTCGGGGCGCACACGGCCCGGCTGGCGGGGCTGCTGGCCGCCTCGCCGTCCGTCCACCGGCGGATCGCGGCGAAGAAGGCGGCGCGCGAGGCCGACGAGCGGAGGAAGCCGCTGGAGGCGTACCGGGCGGAGGAGCTCGCGGTGATGCGCCGGCAGTTCTTCACACCCGAATCGCCGTACCACGTGCTGCGGTCCGCGTTCGTGCGCAAGCAGCCGGTGCCCGCCGGGCTCCGCGCCGAGCCGTGACCCGAACGGCCGCGCCCGGCTTGCGCGTGCCGGGCGGTCCCGCCGGGTCGGTGGACCGGCGGAAGGCCCGAAGCGTTGCTATGACTGGGTCCGAGCCATTTTCGTCCGGCTCCCATCCCCGAGGAGGCATCCTCATGGGTGCTGCAACAACCGACACCGACGTGGTGCACATTCTCTGGATCAACGCCGGCCTCAGCTGTGACGGGGACTCCGTCTCGCTGACCGCCGCGATGCAGCCGAGCATCGAGGAGATCGTCACCGGCGCGCTGCCCGGTCTGCCGAAGATCGCGGTGCACTGGCCGCTGATCGACTTCGAGTGCGGGCCGGTCCAGGGCGCCGACAACTTCGTCGAGTGGTTCTTCAAGGCCGACCGCGGCGAGCTCGAACCCTTCGTGCTGGTCGTCGAGGGGTCGATCCCCAACGAGAAGATCAAGAAGGAGGGTTACTGGTGCGGCTTCGGTGACGACCCCGCCACCGGCCAGCCCATCACCACCAGTGAGTGGCTGGACCGGCTCGCCTCCAAGGCGACCGCCGTGGTGGCGATCGGGACCTGCGCCACGTACGGCGGCATCCACGCGATGGCCGGCAACCCGACCGGCGCGATGGGCGTGCCGGACTACCTCGGCTGGGACTGGAAGTCCAAGGCCGGGCTGCCGATCGTCTGCGTGCCGGGCTGCCCGATCCAGCCCGACAACTTCGCCGAGACGCTCACCTACCTGCTGTACCAACTGGCGGGCTCGGCGCCGATGATCCCGCTGGACGACAAGCTGCGGCCCGCCTGGCTGTTCGGCGCCACCGTGCACGAGGGCTGCGACCGCGGCGGGTACTACGAGCAGGGCCAGTTCGCCACCGACTACGGCACCCCCGAGTGCCTGGTGCGGCTCGGCTGCTGGGGCCCCGTCGTCAAGTGCAACGTCACCAAGCGCGGCTGGATCAACGGCGTCGGCGGCTGCCCGAACGTCGGCGGCATCTGCATCGCCTGCACCATGCCGGGCTTCCCCGACAAGTTCATGCCCTTCATGGACCCGCCGCCCGGATCGCGCGTCTCGACGGGTGCCAGTGCCGCGTACGGCTCGCTGATCCGCCGGCTGCGCGCGATCACCCAGAAGACCGTCGACAAGGAACCGAAGTGGCGCCGTACCGGGCGTCACCTGACCACGGGCTACCGCCCGCCCTGGTGACGGGGGAGGGCCGCACACCCCCCGGTGTGCGGCCCGCGTCGGCCACCGCCCGGTCCGTCGAACCCCGCCGACCCCGCCGAACCCGTAGACCCCTAGACAAGGACACCCAGAGACGATGGCAACACCGATGACCAGGGCGGCCGGCGACGGCAGCGGCCTGACCGAGATGTCGTGGGACCCGATCACCCGGATCGTGGGCAGCCTGGGCATCCACACGAAGATCGACTTCAAGCAGAAGCGGGTCGCGGAGTGCTACAGCACCTCGTCGGTCTTCCGCGGCTACAGCGTCTTCATGCGCGGCAAGGACCCGCGCGACGCCCACTTCATCACCAGCCGGATCTGCGGGATCTGCGGCGACAACCACGCCACCTGCTCGGTCTACGCCCAGAACATGGCGTACGGCGTGAAGCCCCCGCGCCTGGGGGAGTGGATCATCAACCTCGGCGAGGCGGCCGAGTACATGTTCGACCACAACATCTTCCAGGAGAACCTGGTCGGGGTCGACTACTGCGAGAAGATGGTCCGCGAGACCAACCCCGGCGTCCTGGAACTGGCCGAACGCACCGAGGCCCCGCACGCCGGCGACCACGGCTACAAGACCATCGCCGACATCATGCGCTCGCTCAACCCGATCGAGGGCGAGTTCTACCGCGAGGCGCTCCAGGTCAGCCGCTACACCCGGGAGATGTTCTGCCTGATGGAGGGCCGCCACGTGCACCCCTCCACGCTCTACCCGGGCGGCGTCGGCACCGTCGCCACCGTGCAGCTGTTCACCGACTACCTGACCCGGCTGATGCGCTACGTCGAGTTCATGAAGAAGGTCGTGCCGCTGCACGACGACCTCTTCGACTTCTTCTACCAGGCCCTGCCCGGCTACGAGGAGGTCGGCCGGCGCCGGGTGCTGCTCGGCTGCTGGGGCAGCCTCAACGACCCGGACCACTGCGACTTCACGTACCGCAACATGACGGACTGGGGGCGGCGGATGTTCGTCACCCCCGGCGTCGTGGTCGACGGCAAGCTGGTCACCAACGACCTCACCGAGATCAACCTCGGCATCCGGATCCTGCTCGGCAGCTCCTACTACGAGGACTGGCAGGGCAAGGAACTGTTCGTCACCCATGACCCGCTGGGCAACCCCGTCGACCCCCGGCACCCGTGGAACCAGCACACCATCCCGCAGCCGCAGAAGCGCAACTTCGACGACAAGTACAGCTGGGTGATGTCCCCGCGCTGGTTCGACGGCAAGGAGCACCTCGCCCTCGACACCGGCGGCGGCCCGATCGCCCGGCTGTGGTCCACCGCGCTGTCCGGCCTGGTCGACATCGGCTACATCAAGGCCACCGGCCACAGCGTCCGGATCAACCTGCCCCGCTCGATGACCAAGCCCGAGGTCACCTTCGAGTGGAAGATCCCGCAGTGGAGCAACGCCATCGAGCGCAACCGCGCCCGCACCTACTTCCAGGCCTACGCGGCCGCCGCCGCCCTGCACTTCGCCGAGAAGGCGCTCGAAGAGGTCCGCGCCGGGCGCACCCAGACCTGGGAGCGCTTCGAGGTGCCGGACGAGTCGATCGGCTGCGGCTTCACCGAGGCCGTGCGCGGCGTGCTCTCGCACCACATGGTGATCCGCGACGGCAAGATCGCCAACTACCACCCGTACCCGCCCACCCCGTGGAACGCCAGCGTGCGCGACAGCTACGGCACCCCCGGCCCGTACGAGGACGCGGTGCAGAACACGCCGATCTTCGAGGAGAACTCCCCGGAGAACTTCAAGGGCATCGACATCATGCGCGCCGTGCGCAGCTTCGACCCCTGTCTGCCCTGCGGCGTGCACATGTACGTCGGCAACGGCCGCACCCTCAAGACCATGCACGTCCCCACCGGCCTGAGCGGGCTCACCGCATGACGGCCGAGCAGACCGGGCAGCGGATCCAGCAGGCCCTGGACGCCCTGGCCGGCAGCGACGCCGAACAGGCCGGCGAGCAACTCGTCCGCGAGCTCATGGAGTTCTACGGCGAGGGCCTGGCCCGACTGGTCCCCGCGCTGCCCCCGCCCGCCCTGGAACGGATGCTGGACGACCCGGCGGTGGCCGGACTGCTGCTCCTGCACGACCTCCACCCCGAGGACGTCACCGCCCGGATCGACCGGGCGCTCGCCAACCTGCCCGAGCGGATCGAGGTGCTCGGCTTCGCCCCGGAGACCGGCACCCTGCGGCTGCGCCGCACCGCCTCCGGGTGCGGCTGCGGCGAGCAGGAGGTGGAGGCCGCCCTCGCCTGCCACGCCCCCGAGGTGACGGCCCTGGACCTGGAGCGCGCCCCCCAGCTGCTCCAGATCGGCACTCGCCCGCCCCAGCCCGCGGAGGCGCGATGAACACCCGGAGGGTCTCCCGCGACGGGACCGCCCTGCTGCGCCGGCTGCGCGAGCCGGCGCCCCCGCGGCCCGAGCAGTGCGGCCTCTGCGGCCACGACCTGCCGCCCGGCCACCGCCACCTGGTGGACGTCGAGGAACGCTCCCTGGCCTGCACCTGCACCGCCTGCGGCCTGCTGTTCCAGCAGCACGGCGCGGCCGGCGGCCGCTACCGCACGGTGCCGGACCGCTACCTGCACGATCCGGACGGCGCGGTGGACGAGCGGGTCTGGTCGGTGCTCGGCGTCCCGGTCGGCACCGTCTTCCTGTTCCGCAACGCCGTGCTGGACCGGTTGCTCGCCTTCTACCCCGGCCCGGCCGGCGCCACCGAGAGCGAGGTCGACGAGGAGGCCTGGCAGCGCGCCCTCGGCAGCAGCCGGCTGGCCGCCGCCCTGGAACCGGACGTCGAGGCGCTGCTGCTGCGCCGCACCGACGGCCGGGTCGCCTGCTACCTGGTGCCGATCGACGTCTGCTACGAGCTGGTCGGCCGGCTCCGCCGGTGCTGGCACGGCTTCGACGGCGGCGCCGAGGCCCGGGCCGAACTCGACGCCTTCTTCGGCCGGTTGGCCCTCCGGGCCCGCCCGTTGACCGCGGCGGTGACGGCATGACGAAGCTCGGCTTCGCCTGCACCGGCGTGCGCTCCGACCCGTACGCGGCCGGGCCCACGTTGGTGTTCCGGCTGCGGATCACCGGGCCCGCCGACACCCGGGTGCACGCCCTCGCCCTGCAGTGCCAGCTGCGGATCGAACCCGCCCGCCGGCCCTACGGCGAGGCCGAGGGGGAGCGGCTGGGCGACCTGTTCGGGGAGCGGGAGCGCTGGGGGAGCACGCTCAACCCGATCCAGTTCGCCACCGTGCCGCTGCTGGTGCCCGGCTTCACCGGCGAGACCGAGGCCGACCTCGTGGTGCCGTGCAGCTACGACCTGGAGGTCGCCTGCGCCCGGTACTTCCGGGCCCTGGAGGGCGGTGAGGTGCCGCTGCTGCTGCTCTTCTCCGGCACCGCCTTCGCCGGCCCCGGCGGGTTCCAGGTCACCCCGGTGCCCTGGGACCAGGAGGCCCGGGTGCGGATGCCGGTCCGGGTCTGGCGGGAGGCCGTCGACCAGCACTTCCCCGGCTGCGGCTGGCTGCGACTGCCGGAGGACCTGATGGACGAGCTGCTGGCGCACCGCTCCCGGCGGGCGCTGCCCTCCTGGGAGGCGACGGTGCGCGACCTGCTCGCCACCGCGGCGGTGCGGGAGGGAGTCCGGTGAGCGGGTTCACGGTCGAGCTCCCCGAGGGGATCGAGCGTGGCTTCGCGGGCGCCCGGCAGATCGCCGACGCGGTGCTGCTGGAGGGCTACGTGCTCTACCCGTACCGCGCGTCCGCCGCCAAGAACCAACTGCGCTGGCAGTTCGGCGTGCTGGTGCCGCCCGAGTACACCCGGCAGGGCGGCGAGCACTCGCACCAGCGCACCGAGTGCGTCACGGAGGCGCGGCAGGGCGACCGGCTCGCGGTCGAGCTGCGGTTCCTGCGGGTCCAGCGGCGCACCGTCGAACGGGCCACCGACGGCAGCGGGTTCGAGCCGGTGGAACGGCTGGAGCTGGCCGACCGGGTGCTGGTCGAATGGGACGAGGGCGTCGAAGAGCGGATCGAACTGCTGGTGTCCGTCGAGGAGTTGACCGGTGCCGGGGTGCAGCGCGACTTCCGACTGCCGGGCGTCGGCTCCACCGAGCTGGTGCACGAGCACGGCAGCGCCGTCGGCCGGCTGGTGCGGCGGCGCGAACAGGTCGACGGGCTGGTCCGGTTGCGGATGAAGGAACTGCCCGGCCCGTACCGGGCGCAGCGGCTGACCGCCGAGGTGGAGAACGTCTCCGCCTGGACACCGCGCCGCAAGGCCGGGCGGGAGGAGGCGCTGGCGCGCTCGCTGGTCTCCGCCCACCTGCTGCTCGGGCTGGAGCACGGCCGCTTCGTCTCGGTCACCGACCCGCCCGAGTGGGCCCGCCCGGCCGTCGAGCGGTGCCGCAACGACCGCACCTGGCCGGTGCTGGCCGGACCGGACGGCGGGTACCAGGTGATGCTCTCCTCGCCGATCATCCTGGAGGACCACCCGCGGATCGCCCCGGAGAGCCTCGGCACCCTCTACGACGCCACCGAGATCGACGAGATCCTGGCGCTGCGCACGGCGGCGCTGACCGAGGACGAGAAGCGCGAGGCCCGGGGCACCGACGACCGGGCCGGGGCGGTGATCGACCTCGCCGAGTCCATGCCGCCCGAGGTGCTGGAACGGCTGCACGGCGCCGTCCGCGGCCTGCGCGAGATCACCGGCTCCGGGACGGACTCCGAACAGCCCTGGTGGGACCCCGGCAACGATCCGGCGGTCGACCCCGAGCGGGACAAGGTGCTGGTCGACGGCCGGCAGGTCGGCGCGGGCAGCCGGGTGCTGCTGCGGCCCGGGCGGCGGCGCACCGACGCCCAGGACCTCTTCCTGGACGGGCGCACCGCCCTCGTGGAAGCCGTGCTGCACGACGTCGACGGCTCGGTGCACCTCGCCGTCACGGTCGAGGACGACCCGGGCGCCGACCTGTGGCGGGCCCAGGGGCGGTTCCGCTACTTCCAGCCGGACGAGGTCACCCCGCTGGAGGAGTCGTGACCGGCGGCGCGGTGCTGGTCGCCGGGGTCGGCAACATCTTCCTCGGCGACGACGGCTTCGGCGTGGAGACGGTCCGGCGGCTGGCCGGCGTCGAGCTGCCGGACGGTGTCGCGGCGGTCGACGTCGGGGTGCGCGGCGTCGACCTCGCGTACCGGCTGCTCGACGGCTACCGGACGGCCGTGCTGGTGGACGCCACCTGCCGGGGCGGCCCGCCCGGCACCCTCTACCTCATCGAGGCGGCCGCCGAGCCGCTGGAGGCGCCCGCCCTGGACGGGCACCGGATGGGACCGGACGCCGTGCTCGGGCTGCTCGCCACGCTGGCCGCCGGCACCGGGGCCGAACCGCCCGGGCGGGTGCTGGTGGTCGGGTGCGAGCCGGCCTCGCTGGAGGAGGGCATCGGGCTGAGCGAGCCGGTGGCCTCCGCCGTGGACGGGGCCGTCCGGATGGTGCTGGCGGCCGTCGAGGAGGCGGTGCGGGCGGATGCGTCAAGTCCGGACCCGGTGAGTGCGGAGTCCGAGAGGAGGACAACACCATGCTGAGGAAACTGTTCTGCGCGGCCCTGCTGGCGGGGATCGGCGCACTGGTCTGGCAGAGCCTGCCGGACCTCAAGCGGTACCTGAGGATCTCGCGGATGTGAGCCGCGGATTGCTGCGAACGGTGCAGCCCCGGACCGGGTGGCGGCGCGGCTTCGAGCCGTCGCCGCCACCGCCCCCTGTAATGGGGCGCGTTGCCGCCCGCCGTGGGAAGGGACCGATGCACGAGATGTCGATCGCCGCCGCCGTGGTCGAGCAGGTGGACACGGCCGCGCGCGAACACCGGGCCCCCGGCGTGGCCCGGGTCCGGCTGCAGGTCGGCGAGTTGGCGGGCGTGGTACCCGAGGCCCTCGACTTCTGCTTCGAACTCGCCTGCGCCGGAACGCTGGTGGAGGGCGCGGTGCTGGACACCGAGGTCGTCGAGGCGCGCGCCCGCTGCTCGCCCTGCGCCGTCGAATGGGCCGTCGGCATGCCGCCGGACCTCGGCTGCCCGGACTGCCGCTCCGGCGTGGGCGTCGAGCTGCTCGCCGGGCGCGAGCTCCAGATCCTCGACGTCGAGTGGGCCGCCGGCCCCGGCGTCCCGGCCGAACAGAAAGGCTGAAACCGATGTGCCAGTCGGGCCACACGGTCGACCTCCGCCGGGCGGTGCTCGCCCGCAACGACGACAGCGCCCACGAGCTGCGGGCCGCGCTGACCGCCCGCGGGACGGTCGCCGTCAACCTGCTCTCCAGCCCCGGCAGCGGCAAGACCGCCCTGCTGGAAGCCGAGTTGGGGCTGGCCCGGCGGCGCGGGATCCCGGTCGCCGCGCTCACCGCCGACCTCGCCACCGAGAACGACGCGCTGCGGCTGGCCCGTTCGGGCGCACCGGTGAAGCAGGTGCTCACCGACGGGCTCTGCCACCTGGAGGCGCGGATGCTCGCCGGGCACCTGGACGGCTGGCTGCCGCAGGACTGCCGGCTGCTGTTCGTGGAGAACGTCGGCAACCTGGTCTGCCCGGCCTCCTACGACCTCGGGGAATCGCTGCGGGTCGTGCTCGCCTCGGTCACCGAGGGCGAGGACAAGCCGCTCAAGTACCCGACCGCGTTCGGGCTGGCCAACCTCGTGCTGGTGACCAAGGCGGACCTCGCCGCGGCGGCCGAGTTCGACGAGGCGGCGTTCCTGGCGAACGTCCAGCGGGTCAATCCGGGGGTGGAGGTGGTGCCCACCTCGGCCCGGACCGGGGACGGTGTGGGGGCGCTGCTGGACCGGGCGCTGGCGGTGCTGGACGGCGCCGTGCCGCACCGGCCGGTGATGGCGGCCGGGCAGGGCGAGCACGCCCACGCGGGGCAGGCGCACGCGGAGCACTCCCACGCCGGGCACTCGCACGCGGAGCACTCGCACGCCGTGCCGGGGACGCCGTGACGGCGCTCGACCGCGAACGACGGCGGGTCGCCGTCCGGGGGTTGGTGCAGGGCGTCGGCTTCCGGCCCTTCGTCTTCGCGCTGGCCGGGGAACTCGGCCTGGCCGGCAGCGTCACCAACACCGGGGAGGGCGTTCTCGCCGAGGTCGAGGGCAGCCCGGCCGCCCTGGACGCCTTCTGCCGCCGGGTCGCCGCCGACGCCCCGCCGCTCGCCCAGGTCGCCTCCGTCGAGCACGCGCCGCTCGCCGCCACCGGCGCCACCGGGTTCGCCATCACCCCCTCCCGCACCGACGGGCCCCGGGCCACCCTGATCCCGCCCGACGTCGCCGTCTGCGCCGACTGCCTGGCCGAACTCGCCGACCCCGCCGACCGGCGCCACCGGCACCCGTTCATCAGCTGCACCAACTGCGGCCCCCGGCACACCATCGTCACCGGCCTGCCGTACGACCGGGCCAACACCACGATGGCGGGCTTCCCGATGTGCGCGGACTGCGCCCGGGAGTACACCGACCCGGCCGACCGCCGCTTCCACGCCCAGCCCGTCGCCTGCCACGCCTGCGGGCCGCGGCTCACCCTCACCGTGCCCGGACGCGCCGACCTCGACGGTGAGGACGCGCTCGGCGAGGCCCGGCGGCTGCTCGCCGACAGGGCGGTCCTCGCCGTCAAGGGCATCGGCGGCTACCACCTGGCCTGCGACGCGCGCGACGCCGCGGCCGTCGCCCTGCTGCGGCGGCGCAAGCGGCGCGGCGACAAGCCCTTCGCGGTGATGGCCCGCGACCTCGCCACCGTCGAGGCGCTGACCACGGTCGGGCCGGTCGAACGGGAACTGCTCACCGGCGCCGTCCGGCCGATCGTCCTGCTGCGCCGCCCCGGGGGCTTCGCGGCGCAGCTCCCGGCGGTCGCCCCGGGCAGCCCCGACCTCGGGGTGATGCTCCCGTACACCCCGCTGCACCACCTGCTGCTCGCCGCCCCCGGGCCCGACCTGCTGGTGATGACCAGTGCCAACCTCTCCGGCGAGCCGATCGTCACCGACGACCGGCACGCGCTGAGCGCGCTCGCCCCGCTGGTCGACGGCTGGCTCGGCCACGACCGGCCGATCCACGTGCCCTGTGAGGACTCGGTGGTACGGGTGGTGGACGGCGAGCTGCTGCCGCTGCGCCGCTCGCGCGGGTACGCCCCGCTTCCGCTCCCGCTGCCGGTGCCCGTCCGGCCGGTGCTGGCGGTCGGCGGCGACCTCAAGAACACCTTCGCGCTCGCCCGCGACGGCTACGCCTGGCTGTCCGGCCACATCGGCGACATGGACGACCTGGCCACCCTGCGCGCCTTCGACCGGGCGGTGGGGCAACTAGGCCTGGTCAGCGGGGTGCGGCCCGAACTGCTGGTCGCCGACCGGCACCCCGGCTACCGCTCGCTGCACCACGCCGAGCGCACCGCCGCCGGCCGGCCGGTGCGCCGGGTGCAGCACCACCACGCCCACGTCGCCGCCGTGCTGGCCGAACACGGCCGGGACGGCGGGCGGCCGGTCCTCGGCATCGCCTTCGACGGGACCGGCTACGGCGAGGACGGCGCGATCTGGGGCGGTGAGGTGCTGCTGGCCGACTACGACGGGTACCGCCGGGTCGCCCACCTCGGCTACGTGCCGCTGCCGGGCGGCGATGCCGCGGTCGAGCGCCCGTACCGGGCGGCGCTCGCCCACCTGCGCGCCGCCGGGCTGCCCTGGGCGGCCGGGCTGCCGCCGGTGCTGGCCTGCCCGGAGGACGAACTGCGGCTGCTGGAACAGCAGTTGGATCGCGGCCTGAACTGCGTGCCGACCTCCAGCATGGGCCGGCTGTTCGACGCGGTGTCCTCGCTCGCCGGGGTCTGCCACCGGGCCGGGTACGAGGCCCAGGCGGCGATCGAACTGGAGGCGGCCGCAGTGGAGTTCGGCCCGGCGGAGACCGGCCCGGCGGCGGGCTACGCCTTCGGGCTGGCGGAGCGCGCGGGCGGCTGGACCGTCGAACCCGGGCCGGTGCTGGCCGGGGTGCTGGCGGACCTGGCGGCGGGCGCGCCGACCGGGCTGATCGCCGCCCGCTTCCACCGCGCGGTCGCCGGGGCCGTCCGGCGGGTCTGCGCGAACGTCCGCCGGGAGTACGGGATTTCGACGGTGGCGCTGAGCGGCGGGGTCTTCGCCAACGCGCTGCTCTCCTCGGCCTGCGCGAGCGGCCTGGGGGAGGACGGCTTCACCGTGCTGCGGCACCGCCGGGTGCCGCCCAACGACGGAGGGCTGGCGCTCGGCCAGCTGATGGTGGCCGGCCGGTCGTCGGCCGCCCGGGAGGAGTGACAGCGGATGTGTCTGGCGGTGCCCGGCAGGGTGACGGAGATCGAGGAACGCGACGGGACCAGGATGGCGGTGATGGACTTCGGCGGGGTGGTCAAGGACGTCTGCCTGGAGTACCTGCCCGACCTGGCGGTGGGGGAGTACGCCATCGTCCACGTGGGGTTCGCGTTGCAGCGCCTGGACGAGGAGTCGGCCCGGCGGACCCTGGAGCTGTTCGAGGAACTCGGGCTGCTGCAGGAGGAGTTCGGAGATCCGTGGGAGGCTGCGGGCAACCCCGCGGCGGTCGAGGAGGCGGGACGGTGAAGTACCTGGAGGAGTTCCGCAACCCCGAGCTGGCCGAGGGCCTGCTCGCCGACATCAGGGCGACGGTCACCCGGCCGTGGGCGCTGATGGAGGTGTGCGGCGGCCAGACGCACAGCATCATCCGGCACGCCATCGACCAACTCCTGCCGGACGAGGTCGAGTTGATCCACGGGCCGGGGTGCCCGGTGTGCGTCACCCCGCTGGAGGTGATCGACCGGGCGCTGGCCATCGCCGCCCGCCCCGGGGTGATCTTCTGCTCCTTCGGCGACATGCTGCGGGTTCCCGGCACCGACCGCGACCTGTTCCGGGTCCGGGGCGAGGGCGGCGACGTCCGGGTGGTGTACTCGCCGCTCGACGCGCTGCGGATCGCCCGGGAGAACCCGGACCGGGAGGTGGTCTTCTTCGGCATCGGCTTCGAGACCACCGCCCCGCCGAACGCGATGGCCGTCCACCTGGCCCGCAAGCAGGGCCTGCGCAACTTCAGCATGCTGGTCTCGCACGTCCGGGTGCCCCCGGCGATCGAGGCGATCATGGATTCGTCGGAGTGCCGGGTCCAGGCCTTCCTGGCCGCCGGGCACGTGTGCAGCGTGATGGGCACCGAGGAGTACCCCGCGCTGGCCGAGCGCCACCGGGTCCCGATCGTCGTCACCGGCTTCGAGCCGCTCGACATCCTGGAGGGGATCCGGCGCACCGTACGGCAGTTGGAGCGCGGCGAGCACACCGTCGACAACGCCTACCCGCGGGCCGTCCGCCCCGAGGGCAACCCGGCGGCCCGCGCCATGCTGGAGGACGTCTTCGAGGTGACCGACCGGGCCTGGCGCGGCATCGGCGTCATCCCGCGGAGCGGCTGGCGGCTCTCACCGCGCTACCGGGACCACGACGCCGAGCACCGCTTCGACGTCGGGGGCATCCGGACCAGCGAACCCGCCGCGTGCCGGGCCGGCGAGGTGCTCCAGGGGCTGCTCAAGCCCCACGAGTGCGAGGCCTTCGGTACCGTCTGCACCCCGCGCACCCCGCTCGGCGCCACCATGGTCTCCAGCGAGGGGGCCTGCGCCGCGTACTACCTCTACCGGCGGCTGAGCACGCCGACCGGGCCGAGCACGCCGAGCCCCGTCCAGGAGGCGAGCCCCGTTGGCTGACACCGACCTGCTCATCGAAGCGTCCGGCGGCGTCGGTGCGGCCGGTGTGCCGGACCTCTCCGGCTGGAGCTGCCCGCTGCCGCTGCGCGACCACCCCCGGGTGGTGATGGGGCACGGCGGCGGTGGGGCGATGTCCGCCGAGCTGGTGGAGAACATCTTCGCCCCCGCCTACGGCAGCCGGGCGCTGGCCGGTCTCGGCGACTCCGCCGTGCTCGAACTGGGCGGCGCCCGGCTGGCGTTCTCCACCGACTCCTACGTGGTGCGGCCGCTGTTCTTCCCCGGTGGCTGCATCGGCGACCTCGCCGTCAACGGCACCGTCAACGACCTGGCCATGAGCGGGGCCCGGGCGGCCTACCTGTCCTGCGGCTTCATCCTGGAGGAGGGGGTGGAGCTGGCCGTGGTGGACCGGGTGGCCCGGGCGCTCGGCGCGGCCGCCCGCACCGCCGGGGTGGAGGTGGCCACCGGCGACACCAAGGTGGTCGAGGCCGGGCACGGCGACGGCGTCTACCTGAACACCGCCGGCATCGGGCTCGTCCCGGCCGGGGTCGACATCCGGCCGCAGCGGGCCCGCCCGGGCGACGTGGTGATCGTCAGCGGGCCGATCGGGCTGCACGGGGTGGCGATCATGAGCGTCCGGGAGGGGCTGGAGTTCGGGGTCGAGGTGCGCAGCGACTGCGCGGCGCTCGGCGGTCTGGTGGAAGCCATGCTCGGGGCGACCCTCGACCTGCACGTGCTGCGGGACCCCACCCGGGGCGGGCTGGCGGCGGCGCTCAACGAGATCGCGGCGGCGGCCGGGGTGGGCGTGGTGGTGAGCGAACGCGCTGTCCCCGTTCCGGACCCGGTGGCCAACGCCTGCGCGATCCTGGGCCTGGACCCGATGTACATCGCCAACGAGGGCAAGTTGGTGGCCTTCGTCCCGCGCACCGAGGCGGACGCCGTGCTCGCCGCGATGCGGGCCCACCCGCTGGGCGCGGAGGCGGTGGTGATCGGCGAGTGCGTCGAGGACCACCCCGGGATGGTCGTCGCCCGCACCGGCTTCGGCGGCACCCGGGTGGTGGACCTGCCGCTGGGCGAGCAGCTCCCGCGGATCTGCTGACGGCGCCGGTCGTGTCTCCACCGGCGTCCGGCCGGCGCGACGGGCCCCTCGGGAAACCGATTTCCGTTTTCGCCCGGCCGTGGTCTATGGTGGAGACATCGACGCGGGGTGGAGCAGCTCGGTAGCTCGCTGGGCTCATAACCCAGAGGTCGCAGGTTCAAATCCTGTCCCCGCTACTCAGTAGGAGCCGGGGTCGGCGCACTTGGTGCGTCGGCCCCGGCTTTTTGCGTCCCGGGGGCGGTGCCGCGCCGAGAAGTCCACACAAGCGGAGGCGTCGGCACTTCTGGCGGGGCGGGGCCGATCGTGCGAGCCTTGCGCGGGTTCGGCCGGGGGTCCGCTCAGAGCCGTCGGCCGCCGGTTCGTCGGGCACCGTGGACTTCCAGGGGGACGCAATGCGGATCAGGATCGGACGCCGTACGGCCGAGGTCGCCGCCGTGGTGGCGCTGACGCTCGGAGCGACGGGCATGGCGACGGGGGGTGCGTCGGCCGCGTCCCAGCCGACCGGGGCGGAGGCCTGCCCGAGCGGGAACGTGTGCCTCTACTTCCACTCGCCGCAGTACGGCTGGGGCGCGTGGGAGAACTGGTCGGTCGGGCAGACCGTCGACCTGCGCAGCGCCCACTTCGGCCACTGGGGCAACAACGGCGCCGGCTGGGGGCAGACCGTGGCGGACAACGCCGCCTCGCTGGTCAACAACACCGGGCAGACGGTGGCCGTGGTCGCGGACGACGGGACCTGGGACTACTACCGGGCGGGCTACTCCGACGTGCTCGACTACACCTACAACAAGGACGCCCAGCTCTGGAGTTGACCGGACCTTGGCACGGGAGGCCCCCGCACCGGATCGGTGCGGGGGCCTCTTTGCCTTCGGCGGCTGAGTGGCCATCAGGGTGAGGTGGCGTGAAGTCGGTTGGTGTGCGGTCGAGTTGCCGGCATTGATGGGGCCCTGACAGCAGATTTGGTTACTTTAGGGTAATTTAAGGGTGTCGTCCGGGTGAACGTCCCCGGCCTCGCATGAAGGACTCGTACGTGCTCTCTCCTCACTCCCGCCGCTCCGGCCGCCGTCTGGCCGGCACCGCGCTGGCCCTCGCCGCCGCCGTCGGTGCGCTGCCCGTCGCTCCCGCCTTCGCCGACCCGGCCCCGGTGCCGGCGTCGACCGTTCCGGCCGTGCCGGCCTCGCCCGCCGATGCCACTCCGTACCTGGACGCGGTGGAGCGGACGCTGCGTCAGGTGTCGCCCGGGCTGGAGGGAACGGTCTGGCAGCGGACGGCCGGCAACCGCCTCGACGCACCGGCCGGGAACCCGGGCGGGTGGCTGCTGCAGACGCCGGGCTGCTGGGGCGACGCCTCCTGCACCGAGCGGACCGGCACCGAGCAGCTGCTCGACAAGATGCGGGAGAACATCGGACGGGCCACCCGGACCGTCGACATATCAACTCTCGCCCCGTTCCCGGACGGTGCGTTCCAGGACGCCATCGCCGACGGCCTCAAGGCCTCGGTGGCCGCCGGGAACACCCCGCACGTGCGGGTCCTCGCCGGCGCCGCGCCGCTGCTCAACATCACCGCGCTGCCCTCCAAGTACCGGGACGACCTGGTGGCCCGGCTCGGCAGCGCCGCCGGCCGCGTCACCATCGAGGTCGCCTCGATGACCACCGCGAAGACCGCGTTCTCCTGGAACCACTCCAAGTTGCTGGTGGTGGACGGGCAGAGCGTCATCACCGGCGGCATCAACAACTGGAAGGGCGACTACCTCGACACCGCCCACCCGGTCACCGACGTCGACCTCGCGCTCACCGGCCCGGCCGCCGCCTCCGCCGGTGCGTACCTGGACACCCTGTGGGACTGGACCTGCCGCAACACCGGGGTCCTCTCGGCCGCGTGGTACGCCTCCACCAACGGCGCGAGCTGCACCCCCGACCTGGAGAAGCGCCGCAACCCGGCGGTCGGGCAGGTGCCCGCCACCGGAAACGTCCCGGTGATCGCGATCGGCGGCCTCGGCGTCGGGATCACCGACGAGGACCCCGCCTCCGACTACCGCCCCGACCGGACGGCCCGGCCCGCCGACGTCAAGTGCGGCCCGATCGGCCTGCCCGACCGCACCAACGACGACCGCGACTACGAGACGGTCAACCCCGAGGAGAACGCGCTGCGCGCCCTGATCGCGGGCGCCACCGGCCGGATCGACATCTCCCAGCAGGACGTCACCGGCACCTGCCCGCCGATGCCCCGCTACGACGCCCGGCTCTTCGACCTGCTCGCGGGCAAGCTCGCCGACGGGGTCAAGGTCCGCATCGTGGTCAGCGACCCCGGCAACCGCGGCGCGGTCGGCAGCGGCGGCTACTCGCAGATCAAGTCCCTGAACGAGATCAGCGACACCCTCGCGGCCCGGCTCGCCGCCCGCCTCGGCGACCCGGCGCAGGCCCGGACCGCGATGTGCCGCAACCTCCAACTCGCCCCGTTCCGGGCCTCCTCCGCCCCGACCTGGGCCGACGGCCACCCGTACGCGCTGCACCACAAGCTGGTCTCGGTCGACGGCTCCGCCTTCTTCATCGGCTCCAAGAACCTCTACCCGGCCTGGCTCCAGGATTTCGGCTACGTCGTGGAGAACCGCACCGCCGCCGCGCAGCTGGACCAGCAGCTGCTCGCCCCGCAGTGGCAGTACTCGCAGGCCGCCGCGACCTTCGACTACAGCCGCGGCCTCTGCCAGGGCTGAGCCCGCAGCGCCTCGCCGAGCCGCCGTCGGAGCCTCCTGCCCAGGCGCCCTGGACGGCGGCTCGGCCGCTGCGCCAGCATGGGGGCATGCCCGAGACACCGGAGTCCGCCCGCAGCATCGCCGACAGGTACGTCGCCCAGGTCGCGGCACTCGACCCGGCGACCTCGACCAGACTCGGTCTGCACCCGGAGGACGACCGGCAGCCGGACCTGTCGCCGGAGGGCTTCGAGGCGCTCGCCGAACTCGGGCGGCGGACGCTGGCCGCGCTCGACGACGCCGCGCCCCCGGACGGAGCCGCCGACCGGGACTGCGCCCGGCTGCTGCGGGAGCGGCTCACCGCCGAACTCGCCGTGCACGAGGCCGGCGACCACCTCCGCCAACTGCGCAACGTCAACTCCCCGCTGCACAAGGTGCGGGGCGTGTTCACGATGATGCCCACCGAGACCGACGAGCAGTGGGCGGCCGTCGCCGGCCGGCTGCGCAACGTGCCCGGAGCGCTGGACGGCTACCGCGCCACCCTGACCGAGGGCATCGCCCGGGGACTGCTGAGCGCACCCCGGCAGGCCCGCGCGACCATCGCCCAACTGGACGCCTGGACCGGCCGCTCCGGCGGCGGGAGCTGGTTCAACGGCTTCACCGCGGCCGGGCCCGCCCGGCTGCGCCCCGAACTGGACGCCGCCGCCGACCGTGCCACCGCCGCCACCGCGGCCTTCCGCGACTGGCTGCACGACACCTACCTGCCCGCCGCCGACGGCACCCCGGGCCGCCATGGACCACCTCAACCGGCACGGCCACACCGTCGAGGGCGAGGAGAACGTCCGCGCCTGGCTCCAGCAGGTCGTCGACGAGGCGATCGACGCCCTCGACGGCACCCACTTCGACATCTCCGGCCCGCTGCGCCGGGTCGAGACCAGGATCGCGCCGCCCGGCAGCTCGGGCGCGCCCTACTACAACGGCCCCAGCCTGGACTTCCGCCGCCCCGGCCGCACCTACCTGCCCACCCTCGGCCGGCGGACCTTCCCGACCTGGCAGCTCGTCAGCACCTGGTACCACGAGGGCGTCCCCGGCCACCACCTCCAGACCGCCCGCTGGACCGCCTGCGCCGACCGGCTCAGCAGCTACCAGATCACCCTCGGCGCGGTCAGTGCCGACAAGGAGGGCTGGGCGCTGTACGCCGAGCGCCTGATGGACGAACTGGGCTTCCTCACCGACCCCGCCCGGCGGCTCGGCTACCTGGACAAGCAGATGCTCCGGATCATCCGCGTGATCGTGGACCTGGGCATGCACCTGGAACTCGCCGTCCCCGCCGACAGCGGCTTCCACCCCGGCGAACGCTGGACCCCGGAACTCGCCACCGCGTTCATGGCCGCCCACCACGGCAGCGAACTCCCGCGCCGCAGCAGCGAGATCGACCGCTACCTGGGCTGGCCCGGCCAGGCCATCGGCTACAAGCTGGGCGAACGCGTCTGGCTGCGGGGCCGCGAGGAGGCCCGCCGCCGCCAGGGCGCCGCCTTCGACCTCCGGGCCTGGCACGGCACCGTCCTCGCCCAGGGCTCGCTCGGCCTGGACGCCCTGGCGGCCCGCCTCGCCGAGGCGTAGGGGGCCGGCCCCTGCCTCAGAACTGGCTGCGGCGCAGGGCGTCGGTGAGCATGAGGGCCGAGATCACGTGGTGCGCCTGTTCGGAGACGGTGTACGGGACGCTGCCGCCCTGCTTCGTGGCCAGGTCCTTCCAGGAGGTGAGGGGGAGGGAGATGAGGGAGTTGCGGTCGTCCGGGGTGGCGGCGTCGAAGGGGGCGGGGCCGGGGGCGGTGACACCGAGCTGGGCGAGCAGCGGGGCGAGTTGGGCGGGGTCGTTCTGGGTGTAGAGGCGGGCGACCTTGGTGCCGGAGCTGCCGCGCGCGGCCCAGGCGGCCATAGAACTTCGGGGAGTTCTGGTTCAGGCCGGCCCGGAAATAGTGCGCCAGGGGTGCCAGCCGCCGTCGAAGGCCCGGTGCCGTGCGGTGCCGTCGTCCGCGCCGACGAAGAGGTGGAGTCTGCCGTGCCCTGGCGAACAGACGGCCAGGGCCCGTGCCGGGTGGGTGGGCATCGGGCGCCCCCAGCGGATGGACGCAGCGGATGGACGCAGCGCAGGGATGCGGTGTGCCGGTCGGCGGGGCGGAGGTCCGGCCCGCCAACTCGCGGTGGTTCCAGGCTATTCCCGGTTCGGGCACGCATCAATTCGGCCCGGGTGGGAGCGGTGGTCACCTGGGGCTGGACGACGGTCGGGTCACCGGCGGTAGGCGAGATGGACCGCGAGGCCCAGGAGAGTCATGACGACCGAGGCGACCAGTGCGACCACGTCGACCGCGTTCCGGGTCAGTGAGTTCCAGAAACCGATGCTCGACGCGAGGGCGGCGACGTCGGTGTGCTGAGGGTCGTACACCACCGTCACGGTGTCACTGGGCTTGACGGTGCCGGTGACGTAGGCCAGTTGGGTCTCGACGGATGTCCCCTGGGGAGTCGTGAACCGTACCCTGCAGTGGGAGTTGCCCGCCGGGTTGTCCTGGGGGTTGCTCACTTCGGCGCATTCGGTGACGACCGCCGGGGTGTGGAGGCCTCGACTGCGGAGATCCGAGGTCACACCCATGTCGTGCGGTATCAGATAGGCCAGACTGAGGACGAACAGCAGGACCCCCAGGCCGATCATCGCGAGCGAACCGTTCCGCACGGTCCGGCCGTGGTCCCGCTCGTTCTCCATCGATCCCCCTGGATTTCGGCTCGACTGTCCACACGCGCTCACGCTAGCCGCACCCGCCGACAGAGAGGCGCGGCGAGCTTCGGCTCGTCGCCCCTCATGTGGTGTGCCCGGCATGGGCGGTGGGTCGTGGTGCTGCCGGGGGGGCCCCCGAAAGTGGGCGCCCCGGCCGGGGGGGGGGGCGGGGGAGGCCGGGGGGGGGGTGGTGGGACGGAAGTGCGGCGCGGTGGGGGCGAGCGAATTGTA
>NZ_JBHZCN010000074.1:0-49501 GCF_042755465.1 Kitasatospora sp. NPDC059160
AGTACGTCCAGTACGAGGCCGACTCGGGCGCACGCCCAGCCGGGCGCCCAACGCCGCGCGCTGATCTGCCAAGATCCGCCGGACAGGCCCTAGGCCCGGTCCGGCCGAGGCCGCCTCCCAGGGCCCGGGCCGGGCCCTCAGGCCTGCGGGTAGGCCAGGCCCAGGGCGGTGACCACGGCGGCCAGGGCCTCCGGGTGGGACAGGCCCAGCCGGCTCGCGCGTTCGGCGTACTCGGCGGCGGCCTCGGCGGCCAGCCGGTGGGCGGCGTCCCCGGTGGCCGCGATCAGGGTGCCGCGCCGGCCGTGGGTCTCCACCACGCCGTCCGCCTCCAGCTCCTTGTAGGCCCGGGCGACCGTTCCGGCGGCCAGCCCCAGCTCCTCGGCGAGGGCCCGCACGGTGGGCAGCCGCAGCCCGGTCGGCAGCGCGCCGGAGCGGGCCCGCTCGGCGATCTGGGCGCGGATCTGCTCGTACGGGGGAGTGGCGGCGGCGGGGTCGACGGACAGCTGCACGGGTGGCTCCTGGGGACGCGGCGGGTGCGGGGCCGGCAGGGGGACTGGCAGAGGGGTACCGGCGGAGGGGCAAAGGCCGAGGGCCGCCGACCAGATGAACTCTGGTCAGCGGCCCTCGGGGTGACGCGGGCGCGTACGGGATCAGTGGTGGCCGTGGCCGCTGGTGATCTCGTGGTGCTCCTCGGCGGTGGGCTTGGGGATCTGGCTGCCCTCGCCGTAGAAGCCGCGGGAGAGCTTGGCCCGGGTGCGGGTGAGCGCGCCGGCCTTGCGGGCCACGCCGTTCTCGTCCGTCTGGGCCGGCAGCTCGACCGGCTGGTTCTGCTCGTGCGCGGTGAGGGTGTGCAGGTCCTTCGCCGGCAGCTGGGCGTGCACCTCGATGAACTCACCGTGCGGCAGGCGCTTGATGACGCCGGTCTCGCGGCCGTGCAGCACCTTCTCCTTGTCGCGGCGCTGGAGGCCGAGGCACCAGCGCTTGGTGACGATGAAGGTGATGACCGGCACCACGAAGAAGCCGGCGCGCACGAAGTAGGTGATCGAGTTGATCGACAGGTGCAGGTGGGTGGCGAACAGGTCGTTGCCACCACCGACCAGCAGCACCAGGTACAGGCTGATCCAGGCGGCACCCAGGGCGGTGCGGACCGGGGCGTTGCGCGGGCGGTCCAGGATGTGGTGCTCGCGCTTGTCGCCGGTGATCCAGCCCTCGATGAACGGGTAGACCGCGATCGCGACCAGGACCAGCGGGAAGATCATCAGCGGGACGAAGACACCCAGGTTCAGGGTGTGGCCCCACAGGCTGATCTCCCAGCCCGGCATGACGCGGATCAGGCCCTCGGAGAAGCCCATGTACCAGTCGGGCTGGGCGTCGGTCGACACCTGGTCCGGACGGTACGGGCCGTACGCCCAGATCGGGTTGATCGTGGCGATCGCCGAGATGGCGGCGATGATGCCGAAGACCAGGAAGAAGAAGCCACCGGCCTTGGCCATGTAGACCGGCATCAGCGGCATGCCGACGACGTTCTTCTCGGTCTTGCCCGGGCCCGCCCACTGGGTGTGCTTGTGGTAGAAGACCAGGATCAGGTGCGCGACCAGCAGGCCGAGCATGATGCCCGGGATCAGCAGGACGTGGATGGTGAAGAACCGCGGCACGATGTCGTGGCCGGGGAACTCGCCCCCGAACAGGAACATCTGGATGTAGGTGCCGACCAGCGGGACCGCGAGGATCGCGCCTTCCATGAAGCGGATACCGGTGCCCGACAGCAGGTCGTCCGGCAGCGAGTAGCCGAAGAAGCCGTCGAACATGCCGAGGACCAGCAGCAGGAAGCCGAAGACCCAGTTGATCTCGCGCGGCTTGCGGAACGCGCCCGTGAAGAACACGCGCATCATGTGCACGAGCATCGCGGCCACGAAGACCAGGGCGGCCCAGTGGTGGATCTGGCGGATCAGCAGACCGCCGCGGATCTCGAAGCTGATGTCCACCGTCGAGGCGTACGCCTCGGACATCCCGATGCCCTTGAGCGGCACGTACGAGCCGTTGTAGACGACCTCGGCCATCGACGGCTTGAAGAACAGCGTCAGGTAGACACCGGTCAGGATGATGATGACGAAGGTGTAGAGGCAGATCTCGCCCAGCATGAAGGACCAGTGGTCCGGGAAGATCTTGCGCAGGTTGGCCTTGGCGAGGGAGTAGATCCCCAGCCGGCCGTCCGTCCAGTCAGCCGCGGACTCCCACTTGTTGGCGGGGTTCGCACGCGTGCTGGAGGGCTTGGCGGCACCGGTCTTGGTGCTGCTCGCGCTACTCATCGAGCACGCTCCCAGAAGCTCGGGCCGACAGGCTTCTCGAAGTCGCCGGTGGCGATCAGGTTGCCCTGCTCGTCAGTGGTGATCTTCAGCTGCGGCAGCGGGTGGCCGGCGGGGCCGAAGATGACGCGCGCGCCGTCCGCCAGGTCGAAGGTCGACTGGTGGCAGGGGCAGAGCGCGTGGTGGGTCTGCTGCTCGTACAGGCTGATCGGGCAGCCGACGTGGGTGCAGATCTTGGAGTAGGCGAGGATGCCCTCGAAGCCCAGCTCCTTGGACTTGTCGTCCTTGATGTCCTCCGGCGCGATGCGCACCAGCATCAGGGCGTCCTTGGCGATGCGCTGCTGGAAGTCCTCGTCGTGGGTGGTGAGCCCCTCCGGCATCGCGAAGGTCAGCGAGCCGATCACGAGGTCCTCGGGCTTCATCGGCTGCATGGTGCTCATGTTGACGAGCTGCACCGGCTTGGCCGGGGTGGCCTCCTTCCAGCCCGTCTCCTGGAGCTTCTTCTCCGGCAGCGGGCCGAGGTCGCGGAGCAGGACCACGCCGGAGAGCGGGACCAGCGCCATCGACCCGATGAGGGTGTTGCGGATCATCTTGCGGCGACCGAAGCCGGACTCGGCGGCACCGGTCTTGAACTGGTCGATGACGTCGTTGCGGACCTCGTCGGAGGCCTCGATCGGGTGACGCTCGGCCGGCAGCTCGACGTCCGACATCAGGGTGCGGGCCCAGTGGACCGCGCCCGCGCCGATCATGAACAGCGCGACGCCCAGGGTCAGGCCGAGCGCGAAGTTCAGCGCGCTGACGTGGCCCAGCGGGAAGATGTAGACGATCTTGTCCGGGTCGATGGCCACGTACGAGGCGATGAAGCCGATCGTCGCGAGCATCGAGACCACGAACATCAGCGAGACCTGGCGCTCGGCCCGCTTGGCGGCCTGCTCGTCGATGTCGGTGCGGCGGGGCTCGTGGGCCGGCAGGCCCGGGTCGGCGAACGGGTTGCCGTGGTCGGCCACCTCGCCGGCGGAGCCGTGCGGCTCCGGGAGCTTCTCTTCTGACATGTCGTGGCTCATGACTTCTTGGCCTTGGTGGTGTGGGCGGCGACCCAGATCGCGACCGCGATGAGCGTGCCGAGGCCGAAGATCCAGCCGAACAGACCCTCGGTCACCGGACCGAGGCTGCCCAGGGTGAGACCGCCGGGGTTGGGCTCATCGTTGGTGGTGTGGCGGACGAAGGCCACGATCTGCTTCTTCTGCTCCTCGGGCATGGTGCTGTCCGGGAACGACGGCATCTGCTGCGGGCCGGTCTGCATGGCCTCGTAGATGTGCTTGGCGTCCACGCCCTCCAGCGACGGGGCGTACTTGCCCTTCGTCAGGGCACCGCCCTGGCCGGCGAAGTTGTGGCACTGGGCGCAGTTGGTGCGGAACAGCTCGCCACCCTTGGAGATGTCGTCCGGGTTGGTCGAGGTGTACTGCTTCGCGTCCGGCGTGATCGGGCCGGGGCCGAGCGACTGGACGAACGCGGCGAGCTGGTCGATCTCGCTCTGGCTGTAGATGGCCTTCTTGCGCGGCACCTGGGCACCGGGCTGCTGGGCCGGCATGCGACCGGTGCCGACCTGGAAGTCGACAGCGGCGGAGCCCACGCCGACCAGGCTCGGACCGTCGCTGCTGCCCTGGCCGTTCAGGCCGTGGCAGGAGGAGCAGCCCACGGCGAAGAGCTTCTTGCCCTCATCGATCGCGAGCGACTGCGCCGCGACGTCGGCCTGCGCCTTGTCGGCGGGCGCGAACGCGGCGTACAGCCCCCCGGTTGCCGCCAGGGCGAGAAGTAGGACGACCAGCGCCGCCAATGGGTGGCGCCGTCGTGCGGAGAGCTTTTTCACGGAATAACCCCGGTGTCAGGATCTGGTCGACTGGTGGGTGCACCCGGCGGCCGGTCTGGCCGGCACGAGGTTGCCTGTCCAAGGCTGCGCGCGCGGTCGGTCGGTGGGAGCGTCGGCACCGGCAGAAGCGGCCCGTCGCCGGTGAGGGCGGGGGCCGCTGCCGGTGGCCAGCGACCTGATCAGCTGGTTACTTGATCAGGTAGATGGTCGCGAACAGGCCGATCCACACGACGTCGACGAAGTGCCAGTAGTAGGACACGACGATCGCGGCGGTGGCCTGCTCGTGCGTGAAGCGCTTGGCTGCGTACGTCCGTCCCAGGACCAGCAGGAAGGCGATCAGACCGCCCGTCACGTGCAGACCGTGGAAGCCGGTGGTCAGGTAGAACACCGTGCCGTACGGGTCGGAGGACAGCGAGAGGCCGTCGTTCTTGACCAGCTCGGTGTACTCGTAGACCTGGCCGCCGATGAAGATCGCGCCCATGAAGAACGTGAGGGCAAACCACCCGCGGAGCTTCTTCACGTCACCGCGCTCGGCGGCGAACACGCCGAGCTGGCAGGTGAGCGAGGAGAGCACCAGGATCGTGGTGTTGATCGAGGAGAACGTCACGTTGAGGGCGTGCGCCTTCTCGGCCCAGAACTCGGCTCCCTTGACGGAGCGGAGCGTGAAGTACATCGCGAAGAGGGCCGCGAAGAACATCAGCTCGGAACTGAGCCAGACGATCGTTCCGACGCTGACCATGTTCGGTCGATTGACCGATCCGTGCGCGTGCCCGGTTTCTGTTGCTGTTGCTGTCGCCACGACGGACATTATGTCGGTCCCTTATTCCGTCTTCACGTCGGGGGGTGTCCCTCGGAGTGTCCGGTGCGTGCGGTATGCCCGCTTGAAGGCCGACGGAGGGTCCGGACGAGGGCTGAGCAGCGGCGTGTCCCTTTTCTGACGGTTCCTCGGAGGAGCCCGCGACCCCGTTGCCCGGCGCGTCGTTGCACGGTCGGCCCAGTGTCCTGCCGTAGGGGGGCGGGGCGCCGCATCCGCCGTCCGGGTGGACCGGGCGGGTCCGGGTGACGGGCCGTCCTCCGAGCGGGTGAGTCACGGGCGCGGCGGCTTGAGGGGGAACGTGCGCGAGGGGGACCGGCGACGGGGGAAACGGGAGTAGCATCCGGATCAGGTGAACGTGGTCCGGATCACACTTGAGGGAGCAGGGTCCATGGCGTACACGACCGACGAGACGCTCACCGTCCTCGTCTACAGCGACGACCGCAACACCCGCGAGCAGGTGCTGACGGCGCTCGGCCGTCGCCCCGCCGAGGATCTTCCGGAGCTGTCCTACCTCGAATGCGCGACCACCCCCGCGGTGATCAAGGCGCTGGAGAAGGGCGGCGTCGACCTGTGCGTGCTGGACGGCGAGGCGGTGCCGGCCGGCGGCCTCGGCCTCGGGCGCCAGCTCAAGGACGAGATCTACGGGTGCCCGCCGGTGCTGGTGCTGATCGGCCGGCCGCAGGACTCCTGGCTCGCCGCCTGGAGCCGGGCCGATGCCGCGATCTCCCACCCGGTCGAGCCGGTGGCGCTGGCCGAGGCGGTCGCCACCCTGCTGCGGGCCCGGCTGGCCAAGCGGGCCCCGGCCACGCGCTGAGCGGTGCCGTCTCAGTCCTGGAGAAGGGGGCGCCGTCGGCACCCCGCCGCTCGATAGGCTGGCTCCATCCGTACGGACGTCCCCCCGGCGCGGGGGAACCGACTACAGCTGGAGTCAGCCATGGTGAACGTGAACCCTGCGAACGGTGGTACCGACCCCGCGCAGGTGGTCCGCACCTGGCCGGACATCCTGGCGGCTCTGTTGAAGGGGGAGGACCTCGACCGCTCGTCCACCGCGTGGGCGATGGACCGGATCATGAGCGGCGAGGCGTCCCCCGTCCAGGTGGCCGGGTTCATGGTGGCGCTGCGGGCCAAGGGCGAGACGGTCGACGAGATCGCCGGCCTGGTGGACGCGATGTACGACCACGCCGAGCCGCTGGACATCCCCGGCCCGGCGGTCGACATCGTCGGCACGGGCGGGGACCGGGCGAAGACCGTCAACATCTCGACCATGTCGGCGATCGTCGCCGCGGCGGCCGGGGCCAAGGTGGTCAAGCACGGCAACCGGGCGGCCTCCTCGTCCAGCGGCTCCTCGGACGTGCTGGAGAAGCTCGGGGTGGCACTCGACCTCTCCTCCCGGCGGGTGGCCCAGGTGGCCGAGGAGGTCGGGCTCACCTTCTGCTTCGCGGCGAAGTTCCACCCCTCGATGCGGCACGCCGCCACCGCGCGGCGCGACCTCGGGGTGCCCACCGCCTTCAACATCCTCGGCCCGCTGACCAACCCGGCGAAGGTCACCTCGCACGCCATCGGCTGCTTCGACACCCGGCTGGCCGGGCTGATCGCCGGGGTGCTCGCCCGGCGCGGGGCGACCGCGCTGGTGTTCCGCGGCGACGACGGGTTGGACGAGCTGACCATCACCACCACCTCGCGGGTCTGGGTGGTGCGCGACGGCGTGGTCACCGAGACCACGTTCGACCCGCGGGACGTCGGCATCGAGCTGGTCGGCATCGAGGCGCTGCGCGGGGCCGACGCCGCGTACAACGCCGAGGTCGCGCGCCGACTGCTGGCCGGGGAGCGCGGGCCGGTGCGGGACGCCGTCCTGCTGAACACGGCGGCGGCGCTGGTCGCGCTGGAGCTGGGCGACGCCCCGCTGGCGGAGCAGCTCGCGGCGGGCATGGTGCGGGCGGCCGAGGCGATCGACTCCGGCCGGGCGCAGGACCTGCTGCGGCGCTGGTCCGAGGCCACCAGCCGGATCTGAGCGGGTAGTTGAGGGCCCGTGTCGACGCGTCGGCACGGGCCCTCCGGCCGCCCGCCCCGAGCCGGAGGGGCGCGCGGAGGAGGCTGTCCGGATGGTGGATGCCTGTTTGACCCTCCGACGTACCCGACCTAGAGTCTTCGCCAGGTCATGAGTGACAGCGCGAAGCCCCAGCTCGCTGTCCGGCAACCCTCCGTCCGTGGCGGGGTGCCCTGGGTGAGGACCGGGTCGCCGGGCAAGCCGTCCGCGCGACAAGCGCGGACACCGGACGATCAGCACTCCCGGGGTCCCTTACCCGTGAAGGAGTGCATCCTCATGTCCCTCTCCCTCGGAACCACCGCCCCGCTCGCCGTCCTCGGCCACGACGTCGAGGTCCCGCTCGTCAGCGGTGAGAAGGTCGGCTACGCGGCTCTCGACTACGCGGCCAGCGCGCCGGCCCTCCAGCGGGTGTGGGACGACGTCGCCGCCTACGCCCCCTACTACGGCAGCGTGCACCGCGGCGCCGGCTACCTCTCCCAGCTGTCCACCGACCTGTTCGAGCAGAGCCGCCGGACCGTCGCCGAGTTCCTCGACCTGCGCGAGGGCGACCAGGTGGTCTTCACCCGCGCCACCACCGACTCGCTCAACCTGCTGGCCGCCGCCGTCCCGGCCGGCACCCGGGTGTTCGCCTTCGAGACCGAGCACCACGCCTCGCTGCTGCCGTGGGCGCACGCCGGGCTGGAGGTCTGCTACCTGCGGGCGCCGCGCTCGCGGGCCGAGGCGGTGGCCGCGCTGGAGGAGGCGCTGGCCGCGGCGCCGGAGGGCCCGAAGCTGCTGTGCGTCACCGGCGCCTCCAACGTGACCGGCGAGCTGTGGCCGGTCGCCGAACTGACCGGGACCGCGCACCGGTACGGCGCCCGGGTGGTGCTGGACGCCGCCCAGCTGGCCCCGCACCACCGGGTCTCGGTGCGCGAACTGGGCGTCGACTGGATCGCCTTCTCCGGCCACAAGCTGTACGCGCCGTTCGGCGCCGGGGTGCTGGCCGGGCGCTCCGACTGGCTGGACGCGGCCGAGCCCTACCTGGCCGGCGGCGGGGCGACCCGGACGGTGGCCCGGGAGCTGGACGGCTCGGTGGCGGTGCAGTGGCACACCGGCCCGGCCCGGCACGAGGCCGGCTCGCCCAACGTCATCGGCGCCTACGCGATCGCCTCGGCCTGTCGGGCGCTCACCGAGGCCGGCTTCGACGCGCTGGAGGCCCGGGAGCGGGAGCTGGTCGAGCGGCTGACGGCGGGGCTGGCGGAGATCCCCGAGGTCCGGGTGCTGAACCTGTTCGGGGCCGGCTCGGCCCGGGTGGGCGTGCTGTCCTTCGTCGTCCAGGGCTGGAACAGCTCGCACTTCTCGGCCGCGCTGTCCGCCGAGTACGGCATCGGCGTGCGCGACGGGCTGTTCTGCGCCCACCCGCTGGTGCGCACCCTGCTCGGGGACGAGGACGTGGCGCCCTCCGAGTGCGGGGCGCCCGAGCCCTCGCTGCCCGGTGAGCGCAGCCTGAACGCGATCCGGGTGAGCTTCGGCGCCGGCACGCCGGACGAGCACGTCGAGCGCTTCCTGGCCGCGGTCCGCGAGCTGGTCTCGGACGGCGCGGCGTGGAACTACCGCAACGAGGGCGGCCGTTGCGTCGCCGACACGCGTCGCGCGAGCTGAGTCCTACTCGTCCAGGCCGAGGGCGAAGGCCGCTTCCAGGTCGTGCTGGGAGTAGGTGCGGAAGGCGATCTGGGTCTCGGTGTGGGCCACGCCCGGGACCTTGTTGAGCCGGCCTGGGATGACCTCGGCCAGGTCGTCGTGGCGGCGCACCCGGACCATCGCCACCAGGTCGTACCCGCCGGTCACCGAGTACACCTCGCTGACGCCCTCGATCGCGGCGATGGCCTCGGCGATCTCAGGGATGCGGTCGACACTGGTCTTGATCAGGACGATGGCGGTGATCACAGTTCGGGCTCCTTGATGGGGTGCGGCCAGCGTATCGGGCCTCAGCCGGGGCGTCTCGGGGGGTGGCCGACCACCGTGCAGGCGTACAGGAAGCCCGCCGAGAAGCCGATCACGTGCACCAGGTAGGCCACTCCGGGCCCGGCCGAGTGCACCGACCACCACTGCAGGGCGAACCAGAGGCCGAGCACCAGCCAGGCCGGGAAGCGCAGCGGGAGGAAGAGGAGCAGCGGGACGAGGGTGGTCACCCGGGCCCGCGGGTGGAAGCGCAGGTAGGCGCCGAGCACGGCGGAGATCGCGCCCGAGGCGCCGATCAGGACCCGGGTGGAGTCGGGCGAGTGCGCCTCGGCGAGCGCGAAGCCGTACGAGGCGGTGCAGCCGGCGGCCAGGTAGAAGAGGAGGTACCTGGCCCGGCCGACCCGGCGTTCGACGGTCGGGCCGAAGACGTGCAGGAAGAGCAGGTTGCCCAGCAGGTGCAGCCAGCCGGCGTGCAGGAAGAGGCCGGTGAGGGCGGACACCGCCGGGTGCTTGCCCGGGGTGGGGGCGGCGGGGCAGCCGGGGACCGGGTCGGGGGCCTCGGCCAGTTGTCCGGCGGTCAGCGGGTGGCCGGTCAGCAGTTCGGCGGGGACGGCGCCCCAGCGCTGCTCGTACCGCTGCTCGGCGCAGATCCGGGCCTGGCCGGTGCCGTACAGGGGGTTGAGGCCGGCGGCCGGGCCGAGCAGGAAGACCAGGGTGTTGACCGCGATCAGGGCGTAGGTGACCGCCGGGGCGGGCAGCGCCGGGCGGCCGTCCCGCGCGTCGGTGTGGTCGGGGGCCGTGAGCGCCATGCGGCCAAGCATCCCTCCGGGCGTGGCAGGTGACACGGCGGTTTACGGCAGGTGGACTACTGGTCCGTCCGGCGGGGCGGGACGGACTCCGGTCATCTCAGCTGACCGGTGGTCCTCGTGGTTGCCCCAGGCAATAGGCTTGGGGCGGGCATTCCCGCCTCCCGCCGCCGACGCCGGGGCTCCGGGGGAGCGCCCGGCCCGCCCAGGGACCAGCCGAGAGGACCCCCGATGACCGTCCCCGCTCCGACCGCCGAGACGCGCTGGCGCTGCACGCTGTGCGGCAACCTCACCCGCTTCGACGTGACCCGCTCCGCGCGGGTCACCGAGTTCCTGCACTTCGACCTGGCCGGCGAATCCCGGGTCGAGGAGACCGAGGTGCACAGCGAGACCGTGGAGTCCGTGCGCTGCCGCTGGTGCAACGCGGTGGACCAGGTCGAGCTGGTGGCCCGTCCGGGTGCCGAGGCCGCGGAGGCCCCCACCACGCAGGGCTGACCCCTCCGGTGCGGTGGGCGGTGCGCGACACCGCCGTCCACCGCACGGGACAATACAGACAAGACGCACGGAGCGTGACGACAGGGGCGGCCGCGGCCGCACCCGCTGGACCAGGATCGGAGCCGAGGACGTGGTGGACGCAGCGAGGGAGCCCGGCGAAGCGCAGGGGCTTCAGCCCGCTGCGCCGGCACCGGAGCCGGCCGCCGGGCCGGTCCGGTCCGAGACCGACCTCCCGGGGGGCGCCGGCGGGGCCCCGGCCGGCGCGGGTGCCGAGCGGGCGCCCGAGAAGCTGGACCGGCCGCTGCCCGAAGGGGTGCGCCGGCGGGTGGTCGGGCTGGCCTCGGACGCGCTGGGCGGGCTGCCGCCCGGGGAGCTGCCGCAGAGCCTGCGTCAGTACGTCAAGTTCACCCCCGCGCGGCGGGCCAAGTACGCGGCCACCGCGCTGGCGGCGGCGCTGGAGTCCGAGCCGGCCTTCCGGGTGCGGATAGCGGAGCGGCTGCGGCTGGGCCAGCCGGACCTGGTGAAGGCGCTGGAGTCGGGCACCGTCCCCGGCGCCGCCGATCCGATGGACGTCGCGGCCGCCGCCTACCTGGTGCGCTCGCCCGGCTGGAGCCGACTGGTCGCCGAGGCGGGCGAGGAGGCCGAGCGGGCCGGCGCCGAGGACGCGGCGGCGGAGGCCGCCCGGCAGGTGGAGAAGCTCCAGGCCGAGCTGGCCGAGGTGCGGGCCGCGGCGCGGGCGGACCTGGACCGCCAGCGCGCGGAGTTCGAGGGCGTCCGGCGGGAGGCCGAGTCGCTGCGCAAGAAGGTGCGGTCGCTGGAGAGCGACACCCGGCGGGCGCAGGCCGAGACCCGGCGGGTGACCGGGGAGCTGGAGGCGGCGCGGGCGCAGGCCACCGGGGAGCGCAGCGCGGCCGAGTCCGAGGCGCGGCGGCTGCGGCACCGGGTTTCCGAACTGGAGACCGCGGTCGAGCAGGGCCGCCGCTCGGCCCGGGAGGGCCGCAGCGTCGAGGACATGCGGCTGCGGCTGCTGCTGGACACCGTGCTGCAGTCGGCGCAGGGCCTCCAGCGGGAGCTGGCGCTGCCGGTCTCCCAGCTCCGCCCGGCGGACCTGGTGGAGGCGGTGGTGCCGGGGTCGGCCTCGCCGCACGACGTGGCCCGGCGCGGCCTGGCCGAGGACGACCCGGCGCTGCTGGACCAGTTGCTGGCGATCCCCCAGGTGCACCTGGTGGTGGACGGCTACAACGTGACCAAGACCGGGTACCCGGCGCTGCCGCTGGAGCAGCAGCGGATCCGGCTGCTGGGCGGGCTGGCGATGCTGGCCCAGCGCACCCAGGCGGAGGTCACCTGTGTGTTCGACGGGCAGGACCTGGACGTACCGGTCATCATGGCGCCGCCGCGCGGGGTGCGGGTACGGTTCAGCCGGACCGGCGAGACCGCGGACGAGCTGATCCGCCGTCTGGTCCGGGCCGAGCCGCAGGGCCGTCCGGTGGTGGTGGTCTCCACCGACCGGGAGGTCGCGGAGGGCGTGCGGAAGGCGGGTGCGCGCCCGGTGGCCTCGGTGCTGCTGCTGAACCGGCTGGCCCGGCCCTGAGCCGGCCCCGAGCCGGGTCGGAGTCGGGACGGGGGCTGTGACGGCAGGTCAGTGGGGCTTCCGTGCGGGTGTGCGGATCCGGTGAAGTCAGTGGGGGAACCGGAGTTCACGCCTTCGGGGGAGTGGCAAAACGGGTAGATCTTCACTAGGGTCTGGCGTCAAACCTATTTTCCGGAATCTCACCTGATCAGGTGAGTCCGATGGAAGAAGGAGCCGGTCCCTTGGCCTCCCACCGCCGTCCCAAGCAGCCGAGCCGCGCGCGGGTCTCCGTGCTCACCGCTGCTGCTGCGACCGCGGTCGCCCTCTCCGCCCAGGTCGCCGCGCATGCCGCGCCGCAGCCGAACAAGAGTGACGTCAAGGCGCAGATCGACCAGCTCCAGCAGGAGCAGGAGCAGGCGGCCGAGAAGTACAACGGCGCCAAGGAGCGCTCCGACCAGCTCCGCAAGCAGGCCGACCAGCTCCAGGACCAGGTGGCCCGCAGCCAGGACCAGATGAGCCAGCTCCAGGTGGGCCTGGCCCAGGTCGCGGGCGAGCAGTACCGCACCGGCGGCATCGACCCGTCCGTCCAGCTGATGCTCTCCTCCGACCCGTCCGGCTACCTGGACAAGGCGTCGAGCGTCCAGCAGGCCAGCACCACCCAGACCGAGGCGCTCAAGGGCCTGCTCGACCAGCAGCGCCGGCTGGACCAGGAGAAGGCCGAGGCGGCCGCCGTGCTCGCCTCCCTGGACTCCACCACCAAGGACCTCAACCAGGCCAAGGCGGACGTCAACACCAAGTTGAAGACCGCCCAGGACCTGCTGAACTCGCTCAGCGCCGCCGACCGGGCCGCGCTCCGGGCCCAGCAGCAGCAGGACGACCGCGCCTCCCGCGGCGCCGACCGGGTCGACCTCAGCAACCTGCCGCCGGCCAGCGGCTACGCCGCCGTGGCGGTGGCCAAGGCGATGAGCAAGCAGGGTTCGCCGTACGTGTGGGGCGCCACCGGGCCCTCCACCTTCGACTGCTCGGGCCTGATGGTCTGGGCGTACGGCCAGGCCGGCGTCTCGCTGCCGCGCACCTCGCAGGAGCAGGGCCACATCGGGACCGCCGTGACGCTGGCCACCGCCCAGCCGGGTGACCTGGTGATCTACGGCGGCGACATGCACCACGTCGGGATGTACATCGGCAACGGCATGGTGGTCCACGCGCCGCACACCGGTGACGTGGTGAAGGTGATGAAGGCCGACGCGATGTCGATCAACACGATCCGCCGGATCTGACGCTCCGGTACCTCCCCGGGGGCCGGTTCCGGCCCTGTGATCCGCGCCACCTCCGGTCGGGGGTGGCGCTCCGGGTTTGCGGACCGGGTGGGCCGGAGGGTGAGAGTCGATCAGCTTTGCGTGCGCCGGTGATCACCATCAGTCATTTTCACAAAAGAACATGGGTAATCTTCCGTCTTTTTTCTGACAAGGATTTGAACGGATCACGGTTCAGTTACTAGGGTCGTGCTCCGAACCACCGCACAGTCGATCACCCAGCCTGGGTGGCGGCGGTGGTTACCGCCGAGTTCGCGAAACAGCGGGGCAGGTCGAAGCGACTGCCCGACAGGGGAGCCCAGTAGTCGGGGGCGCTGCGGAGCGGAGCCGGGGAACCACACGTTCCTCCGGGGTGAATCGGCGCCAGGTCGGCCGTAGGTGAGGCCGGTGAGGCGTCGTAGGGCATGCTTCCGGCCCGAACCCGTCAGCTCACCCGGTAGGCGGCGTAGGAAGAAGGAGTCCGCCTTCGTGGCGTCCCATCGTCGTCCCAAGCCCGCCAGCCGTACCCGCGTCTCGATCCTGACCGGTTTCGCCGCCGCCGCCGTCGCGCTCTCCGCGCAGTCCAGCGCGCACGCCGACCCGCAGCCGACCAAGGACCAGGTCAAGGAGCAGGTCGACCAGCTCAACGAGCAGGCCGAGCAGGCGACCGAGAAGTACAACGCCGCGCAGGAGAAGCAGCAGGAGCTGGAGAAGCAGGTCTCCGGCCTCCAGGACCAGGTGGCCCGCCAGCAGGCCCAGGTGACCGACCTCCAGGGCGGCCTGGCCGAGATCGCCGGCGAGCAGTACCGCAACGGGGGCATATCCCCGACGGTCCAGCTGATGTTCTCCTCCAGCCCGGACAACTTCCTCAACCAGGCCGGCGCGCTGAACCAGGCGGGCAGCACCCAGAAGAACCAGCTCAAGCAGCTCCAGGACCAGCAGCGCAAGCTGGACCAGGACCGCACCGAGGCGCAGGGCAAGCTCGGCGAGCTGGAGTCCACGACCCAGCAGCTGAAGGCCTCCAAGGACGAGGTCCAGAACAAGCTCAAGGCCGCCCAGGACCTGCTCAACACGCTGACCGAGCAGGAGCGCCAGGCGATCAAGGCGGCCGAGGACAAGGCCGCCGCCGACGCCAAGGCCAAGGCGGACGCCGCCGCGAAGGCCGCCGCCCCGGACCGCGCCTCGCGCGACAGCAGCCGCAGCGACCTCGGCTCGGGCTCCACCGCCGCGCCGGTCAAGATCGCCCCGGGCAGTTCGCACGGTGCCGCCGCGCTGGCCGCCGCCGCCACCAAGGTCGGCAGCCCGTACGTCTGGGGCGCCACCGGCCCCAGCTCCTTCGACTGCTCCGGCCTGATGGTCTGGGCGTTCAACCAGGCCGGGGTGTCGCTGCCGCGCACCTCGCAGGAGCAGGCCGGCGCCGGCACCCGGATCGGCTCGGACATCTCCCAGGCCCAGCCCGGCGACATGCTGATCTTCTACGGCGACGCCCACCACGTCGGCATCTACGCGGGCAACGGCCAGGTGCTGCACGCTCCCAAGCCGGGTGCGTCGGTGCGCTACGAGGCCGTCTCCAACATGCCGCTGGCCTCCATCGTGCGGGTCTGATCCCCGGCCACGCGTTCACGGGCCCGGTCCTCCGTCACGGAGGGCCGGGCCTGCGGCTTTTCCGGCGGCTCGACCTGGTGTCCGATTAGGGGTCAAATATTCGGGTCGGTAGGGGTTTGGACTCACTTGCCCGGACTCGCTAACGTCTGCCACCGGACTCCCGCTCGACGGCCGCCCACCGGGGCGCGGCCGCGGGGCCGCGCCGCAGGACTGGAGCCGTTGCCGCATGCCCGTGCACCGTCGTTCCCAACTGCTCGCCCGTGCGCTGGTACTGACCGCGGCCGCCACCACGGCCCTGGGCGTGGCGACCGCCGGCAGCGCCCAGGCCGCCCCCGGGGCGCCGGACGCGCCCGACCGCAAGGACGTCAAGGCCCAGGTCGAGCAGCTGTACGACGAGGCCGAACAGGCCTCGGAGAAGTACAACGCCGCGCAGGAGGCGCAGAAGCGGCTTCTGGGCGAGACCACGATCCTCCAGGGCGAGGTCGCCGCCGCCCAGGAGCAGCTCAACGAGCTGCGCGGGGACCTCGCCACGGTCGCCGGGGCCGAGTACCGGGGCGGCGGGATGACCCAGACCGCCCAGCTGATGCTCTCCAGCGACCCGGAGGCCTACCTCACCCGCGCCCGCACCCTCGGCCAGGCCGCCGAGCGCCAGCAGGAGACCCTGCACGAGCTGGTCACCCGTCAGCGCCGGCTCGACCAGCGGCGCACCGAGACCGCCGCCAAGCTCGCCGAACTGGACGAGGCTCGCCGCTCGCTCGCCGAGAACAAGCAGCAGATCCAGCAGCGCCTCGCCAAGGCGCAGAAGCTGCTCAACAGCCTGGGCGCCGTCGAGCGGAACCGGATGGTCGCCCAGGACGCCCGGGAGGCCGAGCAGCGCGCCACCCGCGGTACCGACCGGCTGGACCTCGGCAACGCCCCGGCCGCCTCCGAGCGCGGGGCGGCCGCGCTGGCCGCCGCGGTGCGGATGGTCGGCTCGCCCTACGTCTACGGATCCACCGGGCCGCGTGCCTTCGACTGTTCCGGTCTGATGTACTACAGCTGGCGGCAGGCCGGAGTGACCCTGCCGCGGACCTCGCAGGCCCAGGCGTACGCCGGGCAGCGGATCAGCCTCTCCGAAGCGCGGCCGGGAGACCTGGTGATCTTCTACCGGGACATGCACCACGTCGGGATGTACGCCGGCGGCGGTGTGATGGTGCACGCCCCGTACCCCGGTGCCAAGGTCCGGTACGAGAGCGTCAACGCGATGCCGGTCTCGGGAGTGGTCCGGCTCTGAGCGCGACGCCCTCCGGGCCGGACGGCCCCCACCCGATAGACCCCGTGCGCCGGGTGCTGTCCCGGCGCGGTGCGTTGCTGCTGGCGGCCGGCGGACTGGCCCAGCTGTCGCTGCCCCCGGTGGCCCCGCCGCCGCCGGGCGGGCGGGCCGTCGACCGGCAGGCCGAGGTCGCCGCGCTGCTGGCGGCGCGGGCACGCTCGCTGCCCGCCCGGTCGGGGCTGACCGGGGCCGAGGCGGTGTACCGGAACCTGGTGCTCTCACCGCCCGCCGGGCCGGAGCGGCAGGGCGCGTCCGTCGAGCTGGCGCTGCGGATCGCCGGGTACGACGAGTACCCGGTGGTGTACCCGCGCCGGATCGAGCTGGTCCGGGACCGGGGCGGCTGGCGGGTCGAGCGCGAGGAGGGCGCCGGTGGGCCCCCGGCGCCGTGGGACCTCGGCCCGGTCCGCACCGCCGCCGGAGCCCGCTGCCTGGTGCTCGGCCTGGCCGACGGGCCCGACCCGGCCGGGCTGGTCCCGGTGGGGGACAAGGCGGTGCCGGCCGTCAGCGCGGTCTGGGGCGACGCCTGGCCCGGCCGGCTGCTGCTGGAACTGCCCGCCACCGAGCCGCAGTTCGCCCGGCTGCTGGAGGCCGACCCGGCGGGCTGGACGGGCATGGCGGCGGTCACCGTGGCCGCCCCCGGCGCCCCCCGGCACACCCCGGCGGACCGGGTGGTGATCAACCCCGAGGCCTTCGCGAAGCTCAGCGACTTCGGCCGCCAGGTGGTCGTCACCCACGAGACCACCCACGTCGCGACCCGGGCCGACACCCGGGCCTGGACCCCGCTGTGGCTCTCCGAGGGCGTCGCCGACTGGACGGCCTACCGGGACTCCGGCCGGCGCCCGCAGCAGATCGCCCCCGAGCTGGCCCGGGACGTCGCCGCCGGGAAGCTGCCCGCCGCGCTGCCCGCCGACGCGGACTTCACCGCGGGCGCCGACGGCATCGCCCAGGCCTACGAGCAGTCCTGGCTGGCCTGCGAGCTGATCGCCCGCCGGTACGGGACGCAGCGGCTGGTCGCCTTCTACCGGGCGGTCGGCGCGGCCGACGGGGCGGGCGAGGAGCGGACGCACCGGACGGACCGGCTGCTACGGTCCGAACTGGGCCTCGGACTGGCCGAGTTCACCGGGCTCTGGCGGGCCGAGGTCGAGGCCTTGAAGGGCTAGCGAAGGCCCCCTGCCGCTTACCGCCCGGCCGGGTGGTCGATGCCGTCCAGCAGGTCCTGCTCGTAGGCGATGCCCGGGCGGACCGGGTACCCGGAGGAAGCCGGCAGGGCCGGGGGCTCGGCCAGGACCACGGTGGGCGCCAGGGCCGTCGAGGCGCGAGTGGAGCGCCAGAGCCGGATGCCGGAGAGCACGGCGGCGGTCAGCAGCAGCAGGTTGCGCAGGCCCAGCACGGCGACCGCGAGCGGTTCGCTGTTCAGGACCTGGGTGAACAAGGTCGGGAACTCGAGCAGGGTGAGCGGGCAGGCGAGCAGGATCAGCAGCGCCACCGGCCGCTGGCTGGTGCCGCGCACGGTCAGGCAGACCGCCGCGACGCCGACCAGCCAGACCAGGTACTGCGGGCTGATCACCCGGCTGGTCACCACGAAGATCAGCAGCGCGCAGAGCGCCGCGTCGTACATGGTGGCGGCGTTGCGCCGACGGGCGGTGAAGCGCCACAGCAGCAGCCAGAGGAAGCCCAGCACGGTGCCGGCCATCATCACCTTGCTGATCACGCTGACCCACGGCCCGAGCATCTCGGGGGAGCCGTAGTTCATGGTGACCTTGCCGTCCCAGCCCCCGGCCAGCCGGGCGATGTGCAGCGGCAGCGCGCCCACCGACTCGACCTCGATGCCGCGGGCCCCCTGGAAGGCCAGGAAGCCGAAGGCGCCGTTCATCCCGGCCGCCAGCAGGAAGCCGACCGAGACCGCCGTGGCGGCGGCCAGCGTCCAGGAACGGCGGGTACGGCGGCCGGACGGGGTGCCGATCAGGCCCAGCAGCGGCCAGATCTTGACGATGCCGCCCAGGCCCAGCAGCAGCCCGCCGATCGCCGGGCGGCGGATCAGCGCCAGCAGGCCGGCCAAGGCGAGCGCGGTGACCAGCAGGTCGAAGCGGTTGTAGATCATCGGGCCGAGCAGCGGTACGGCGACCACCCACAGCCAGGCGCCGGTCAGCGCCCGGCCCCGGCGCAGCCCGGTGCGGATCAGCAGCGCGGCCGCGGCGGCGTCGGCGATCCCGCAGATCACCCAGAACGAGGTCAGGTACGACCAGGGCAGCAGGCCCGGCAGCAGGATCACCAGGGCGGCGCCGGGCGGGTACTGCCAGGTGACGTCGTCGAACGGGAAGGTGCCGGTCTGCAGCACGCCGTACCAGGCGTGGTAGATCATCCAGACGTCGGCGGTGACGTCGCCGCCGGGAGCCTTCAGCACCCCGGTCATCAGCAGCACCAGTACGGTGCGGGTGGCCACCCAGGTCGCCCCGAGGGCGGCGAGCGCCCCGAGCGGGCGGCCGAGGCGGCCGCGCGAAGTACCGGACTCGGTGGCCGGGGCCAACTCCACTGCGCTCCCTCGTTCGTCTCGACGTCCTCACCGGAGGCGTCGTACGGACGGACGCCCGGGCCGCCGCATCCGCGGCCTAGGTACTAGGACTGACCCGGGGGTCAAACGGTTGCCGTGCGCGGTTCCGTTCCCGGCGGGTCATGGTGTTGACCTATCGTACGGATCACCCAGCGGTACACCGAGCACCCCCCGACCGAGCGAGCCGTGGCCTGATGCACAGAACCTTGATCGTCACCAATGACTTCCCGCCCCGCCCGGGAGGCATCCAGGCCTTCGTGCACAACATGGCCGTCCGTCAGCCCGCAGGGAGCGTCGTGGTGTACGCCTCGACCTGGCGGGACGGCACCGAGGTGCGCGCCTTCGACGCCGAGCAGCCGTTCCCGGTGATCCGGGACCGCACGAAGGTGATGGTTCCCACACCCCGGGTCACCCGGCGGGCCGCCGAGATCCTGCGCGCCGAGAAGTGCGACTCGGTCTGGTTCGGGGCGGCCGCCCCGCTGGGCCTGATGGCGCCCGCGCTGCGCCGGGCCGGGGCCGGGCGGCTGCTCGGCATGACCCACGGGCACGAGGCCGCCTGGGCCCAGCTGCCGGGCTCCCGGCAGCTGCTGCGGCGGATCGGCGCGGGCACCGACGTGCTGACCTACCTGGGCGAGTACACCCGCTCGCGGATCGCCGCCGCGGTCGGGCCGCGGGCCGCGGCCCGGATGGTGCAGCTGCCGCCGGGCGTGGACGAGACGACCTTCCACCCCGGTTCCGGGGGCGCCGAGGTGCGCCGGCGGCTGGGGCTGGCGGACCGGCCGGTGGTGGTCTGCGTCTCCCGGCTGGTGCCGCGCAAGGGCCAGGACACCCTGATCGAGGCGATGCCGCTGATCCTGCGCGACGTGCCGGACGCGGTGCTGCTGATCGTCGGCGGCGGGCCGTACCGGGCGGACCTGGAGAAGTCGGTGGATGCCGAGGGGGTCCGGGACTCGGTGCGCTTCACCGGCTCGGTGCCGTGGGCCGAGCTGCCCGCCCACTACGGGGCCGGGGACGTCTTCGCGATGCCGTGCCGGACCCGGCGCGGGGGGCTGGACGTGGAGGGCCTGGGGATCGTCTACCTGGAGGCCTCGGCGACCGGGCTGCCGGTGGTCGCGGGGGACTCCGGCGGGGCGCCGGACGCGGTGCTGGAGGGCGAGACCGGGTACGTGGTGCCGGGCGGCTCGGCCGAGGCCTCGGCCGAGCGGATCGTCCGGCTGCTGCGGGACGAGGAGCTGCGCCGTCGGATGGGCGAGGCCGGCCGGCGCTGGGTGGAGCGCTCCTGGCGCTGGGACCTGCTGGCCGGGCGGCTGACCTCGCTGCTGGCGGGCTGACGCCCGGTACGGCAGTCCGCGGGTACGAAGGTACGACGCCGCGAAGGGCCCCGGGGAGTCCCCGGGGCCCTTCGGCGTACCCGTACTGCCGCCGGCGCGGCCCTACTTCCGGTACAGCGCCTCGATCTCGGCGGCGTAGTCCTTGAGCACCACGTTGCGCTTGAGCTTGAGCGAGGGCGTCAGGTGGCCGCTCTCCTCGGAGAACTCGGTGTCCAGCAGGCGGAACTTCTTGACCGCCTCGGCGTGCGAGACGGCCGCGTTGCCGTCGTCCACGGCGGACTGCAGGGCGGCCAGCAGGTCCGGGTCCTCGGCGAGCTCGGCGACCGTGGCGGTGGCGGGCTTGCCGTTGAGCTCCTTCCACTTCGGGAAGAAGTCCGGGTCGACGGTGACCAGGCAGGCGATGAAGGGCTTGCGGTCGCCGACCACCATGACCTCGCCGACCAGGGCGTGGGCCCGGATGCGGTCCTCGATCACGGCCGGGGCGACGTTCTTGCCGCCCGCGGTGACGATGATCTCCTTCTTGCGGCCGGTGATGGTCAGGTAGCCCTCGGAGTCCAGCGCGCCGAGGTCGCCGGTGGCGATCCAGCCGTCCTTGAGGGTGTCGGCGGTGGCCTGGGGGTTGTTCCAGTAGCCGGTGAAGACGTGCGGGCCCTTGAAGTAGACCTCGCCGTCCTCGGCGATCCGGACCGAGGCGCCGGGGACCGGCTGGCCGACCGTACCGATCTTCGGCTTGTCCCACGGGTTGAAGGCGGTGGCCGCGCAGGTCTCGGTCAGGCCGTAGCCCTCCAGGACGGTGAAGCCGATGCCCCGGTAGAAGTGGCCGAGCCGCTCGCCGAGCGGGGCGCCGCCGGAGATCGCATGGGTGGCCCGGCCGCCGAGGGCGGCCCGCAGCTTGCTGTAGACCAGCTTGTCGAAGACGGCGTGCTTGAGCCGCAGCACCAGGCCGGCGCCGCCGGCGTCCAGCGCCCGGCTGTAGGCGATCGCGGTCTCCGCGGCCTTGTCGAAGATCTTGCCCTTGCCGTCGGCCTGGGCCTTGGCACGGGCGGTGTTGTAGACCTTCTCGAACACCCTGGGCACGCCCAGGATCAGGGTCGGCCGGAACGACGCCAGCTCGGCGGTGACGTCCCTGATGTCCGAGACGTGGCCCAGCTTGATCGGGGCCATCACCGGGGCGATCTCGGCGATCCGGGCGAGCACGTGGGCCAGCGGCAGGAAGAGCAGCACGGAGCTCTCGCCGGTGCGGAACAGCGGGGCCAGGCGCTCGACCACGTTGCCGCACTCGGCGAGGAAGTTGCCGTGGGTCAGCTGGCAGCCCTTCGGACGGCCGGTGGTGCCCGAGGTGTAGACGATGGTGGCGATGTCGTCGGGGCCGGCGATCGCCCGGCGCTCCTGGACGGTCGCGTCCGGGACGCCCCGGCCGGCCTCGGCCAGCGCGGCGAGCGCGCCGCCCTCGATCTGCCAGGTGTGCTTCAGCTCCGGCAGCCGGTCGCGGACCTCGGCGACCACCTTGACGTGCTGGTCGGTCTCGGTGACGAGGGCGACGGCGCCGGAGTCGCCGAGGATCCACTCGACCTGCTCGGCCGAGGAGGTCTCGTAGACCGGCACGGTGATCGCGCCGGCCGTCCAGATCGCGAAGTCCAGCAGCGTCCACTCGTACCGGGTGCGGGACATGACGCCCACCCGGTCGCCGGGCTCGATGCCCGTGGCGATCAGGCCCTTCGCGGCGGCGTGCACCTCGGCGAGGAACTGGACCGAGGTCAACTCCTGCCAGCGGCCGTCCACCTTCCGGCTGAGCACCGCGACGTCCGGGTGCTCCTCGGCGTTCCGGTGCACAGGGTCGGCGAGGTTACCGCCGCTCGGTACCTGGTAGAGGGCCGGAAGGCTGAAGTCGAGCAAGACTGCTCCTCGTTCGCGACGCTGCGGGACGGCAGGACGTTACTGCCCGGTAGGCAGCTTCGACCAGGGGGGTCGGCCCCGGTGTTCGAAGTGTCACACCCGGCCGGGTCGGACCAGGCCGTGACCGGGTCGTTCGACTGGCACCCTACGACAGCCCACAGGTGACCGGCCGGTAGCATGCCCTGCCGGCCGTCCCGGTGGCCGTCCCCGGTGGCCGTCCCGCCGACGGGCCCGCCCCGGCCGCCGCCGACGCCCCGCCCGCCTCCGCCGGTGCCCGTGCCGCCGAGGAGATCGCCGGTCGCGATAGCCTGCTCCGGGCGGATCGGGCCGAGCGTGCCCCGACCGGACCGGGCAGGCAGAAGGACGAGGCGGAGGGCCTTTCCATGGCGGAGCACACCAGGTCGAGCATCATCATCGACGCGACCCCGGCCGCGGTCATGGCCGTGATCGCGGACTTCGCCGCCTACCCGGCCTGGACCGGAGAGGTCAAGGAGATCGAGGTCCTGGAGAGCGGAGAGGACGGCCGCGCCGCGCAGGTCCGGCTGCTGCTCGACGCCGGCGCCATCCGCGACGAGCACACCCTCGCCTACACCTGGGACGGCGACCGCGAGGTCGGCTGGACCCTCGTCCGCAGCCAGATGCTCCGCTCGCTGGACGGCTCGTACACCCTCGCCCCGCTGTCCGGCGGCCGCACCGAGGCCACCTACCAGCTCGCCGTGGACGTCAAGATCCCGATGCTCGGCATGATCAAGCGCAAGGCCGAGAAGGTCATCATCGACCGCGCCCTGGCCGGCCTGAAGAAGCGCGTCGAGGGCTGACGGGCCCGGGCACGGCGGAACGGGGGCTGACGGCATGACGGCGACACGCACCATCCTGGTCAGCGGCGACGCGGGCGCGCCCGCGGTGGCCGCCGCCACCGCCCTGCACGCCGCCCGGCGCGGCCACCGCACCTGGCTGCTGGCCGCCGACGACCCGCACCGCGCCCTGGACTCCGCGCTCGGCACCCGGCTGGAGCCGGAACCGCTCCGCTACGCGCCGGGCCTGACGGTCTCCCGGATCGACGAGCAGGCCGCCTTCCGCTACGCCGTCGGCGAGCTCACCGGCCGGCTCAAGCCCGCCCTCGACCTGCTCGGCGCCGAACAGCTCGACCCCGAGGAGCTGACCGCCCTCCCCGGCATCGCCCGGCTCGCCCTGCTGCGCGCGCTGCCCGCCGCCGACCAGGACGTCCTGGTGGTGCTCGCCCCGGCACCCGCCGAGCTGATCGCCACCCTCGCCCTGCCCGAGCAGCTCACCCGCTACCTGGAGCGGCTGGTCCCCGAGCAGCGGCAGGCCGCCCGCGCGCTGCGCCCGCTGCTGGCCGGGCTGGCCGGCGTCCCGATGCCCGCCGAGTGGCTGTACGAGGGGCGCACCAAGGCCGCCGCGGTGCTCGCCGAGTCCCGCGCCGCGATCAGCGACCCGGGCACCAGCGTGCGCCTGGTCGTCTCCGCCGACGGCCACCCGTACGAGCAGCTGGGCCGGGTCCGGGCCGGGCTCGCGCTGTACGGCCACCGGCCGGACGCCGTCGTGGTGCACGGCGCGCTGCCGCCCGCCGCCCTCGCCTCGCCCGACCCCTGGCTGGCCGAGCTGGCCCGCCGCCGCCAGGAGGAGCTGGACCGGCTCGCCGCCGAGACCGACGCCCCGGTGCTGGTCACCGGCCTGGCCGAGGGCACCCTGGAGGCCGTCGCCGACCGGCTGTACGGGGACGGCCCCGGCCCCGAGCGGCTCGAACCGCAGCCCTGGCCGGTCGAGGACCGGCTTGCCGAGGACGGCCTGCTGGTCTGGCACCTCGACCTGCCCGGCGCCGACCGCGCCGGGCTGGACCTGGTCCGCCGGGGCGACGACCTGGTGGTCGGCCTCGGCGCCCACCGCCGGGTGCTCCCGCTGCCCGCCGCGCTGCGCCGCTGCACGGTCGCCGGGGCGGGGCTGCACGAGGGCGTGCTGTCGGTGCGGTTCGCACCCGACCCGTCGCTCTGGCCGCAGGGCTGACGGGCCTTCCGGCCTTTCCTCGCGGCCCGGCCGGTCGGGTAGCGTCGGCCCGAACGGGGCCGCGGGGTGCGGCCACGGCTGAGGAGGCGCCCGCGATGACCAGCACCGACGACCGTACCGAGCCCGGCACGGAGCAGGGGAGCGGGCCGTCCCACCCGTTCGGACCGGAGCTGGGCCCGCTGGTGGACGAGGTGCGCCGGTTCGCCACCGCCGTCGGCGAGAAGGCGCAGGAGACGAGTGCCACCACCCTGATCACCCTCTCCGGGCTGGCCGACCGCCTGCGCACCCAGCAGCCGGAGGTCTACTCCCACCTCGCCGCGGCCGGCTCCGGGCTGGCCGCCGCCGGCGCCGAGCTGCTGGCCGCCTACCGCGCCGCGGTGGCCGGGCACGAGCAGCGCTGGACGGCCGGGGAGGGGGCGCCGGTGGAGAAGATCGACCTCGACGCACCCGGCCGGGCCGAGGGCGCCGACGGGGCTGACGGGCCGTCCGCCAAGCAGTGAATCCGTGAATTCCGCAGTGTGACCAGGCTGCTCTCGTACGTCACGAAGAAGGAAAATCGATACGACTTTTGAAGCATCGCGGCCGGGCTGTCCCAGAATTGTCTTCGGATAATGTATGCGAGGCTGTGTACGGGGGCAGGGTTGGGCGGTACCGTTCCGTCCAGCGGGAACGAGTGAATAGCTGAGGGACACATGGCTCTGACCATCGGCGTCGATGTCGGCGGGACCAAGATCGCGGCAGGCGTGGTCGACGAGGCGGGTGCGATCCTGGCGCGGACCCGGGTGCCCACCCCGGCCGACCCCCAGTGGGCCGTCGACGCCATCGCGCAGGCCGTGCGCGAGCTCAAGGAGCAGCACCCCGGTGTCACCGCCGTCGGCGTCGGAGCCCCCGGCTTCGTCGACAGCAACCGCTCCACGGTGATCTTCGCGCCCAACATCGACTGGGAGAACGAGCCGCTGCGCGGCCGGATCGAGGAACTCACCGGCCTGTCCGCGGTGGTCGAGAACGACGCCAACTGCGCCGCCTGGGCCGAGTTCCGCTTCGGCGCGGCCGCCGAGCACCAGGACATGGTGCTGATCACCGTCGGCACCGGCATCGGCGGCGGCATCGTGCTCGACGGGCGGCTGCACCGCGGCCGCTTCGGCGTGGCCGGCGAGATCGGCCACCTCAACATGGTCCCGGACGGCCTCCAGTGCGGCTGCGGCGGCAAGGGCTGCTGGGAGCAGTACGGCTCCGGGCGCGCGCTGCGCCGCTACGGCCGGGAGAAGGCCGCGGCCGACCCGGTGCGCGGCCAGCGGATGCTGGACCTCAACGACGGCGTCGCCGAGACCATCCGCGGCATCCACATCACCGAGGCGGCCGAGGAGGGCGACCCGCTCGCCCTGGAGTGCTACGCCGAGCTGGCCGACTGGCTGGGCCGCGGCATGGCCGACCTCGCCGCGCTGTTCGACCCGGGCGTGTTCGTCCTCGGCGGCGGTGTCTCCGACTCCGGCCGGCTGCTGCTCGACCCGGTCGCCAAGGCCTTCGAGCACTACCTGACCGGCGGGGTGCACCGCCCCCGCGCCGAGGTCGTGCTGGCCTCCATGGGCTCCGCGGCCGGCATCGTCGGCGCGGCGGACCTCGCCCGCACCTGACCGATCCCCAGCAGTCGTCGTGACCCGCCGGCGGCGGTGCGACCGGGCCCCGACCAATCCCGGACGCGCCGCCGCCGTCGCACTACCGTCCTTCCCAGGACACCGCACCAGGGGAGGACCATGACCGCCGCACCCGTCGAGCCGCCGCCGGGCGGCCCGCGCCGACTGCGCCTGCTCAGCTACAACATCCGTTCGCTGCGCGACGACCGGCGGGCGCTGGCGCGGGTGATCCGGGCCTGCGCGCCCGACCTGGTCTGCGTCCAGGAGTCACCGCGCTACTGGCGCCCGGAGGGCCAGGCCGCCCGGCTGGCCCGGGACACCGGAACGGTCGTCCTGGCCGGGGGCGGCCGCACCGCCGCCGGACCGCTGCTGCTCGGCCGGCCCGGCGCCGTCGAGGTGCTGGGCGTGCACGACCGGCTGCTGCCCAAGACCCGCGGCCTGCACGCGCGCGGCTTCGCCACCGCACTGCTGCGGCTGCCCGGCAGCGCGCCCTTCACCGTCACCAGCTGCCACCTCAGCCTGGACCCGCAGGAGCGGTGCGGGCAGTTCGAGCTGCTCCTCGACCAGCTGGCGATCACCGAACACGGCGTCGTGGCAGGGGACTTCAACGAGCACCCGGACGGGCCGGGCTGGCAGCTGCTGGCCTCCCGGATGTGGGACGGGTACCCGACCGCGCCCTGGGGCGGCGAGTTCACGTCCGTCCCGGAGAACCCCTACCAGCGGATCGACGCCGTCTTCGCCACGCCCGGGATCACCGTCCTCGGCTGCGGGGTGCCGCACGGGCTGCCCGGGGTCACCGGGGCCGACCTGCGGGCCGCGACCGACCACCTGCCGGTGCTGGCCGTGCTGGAGTTCCCGGCGCCCTGAGGCGCGTCCCGAGGACCGGGCCCGGACGAACGGACCGGGCCCGGACGACCGGGTCAGGCCCGGACAGCCGGACCGGGCCAGGGCTAGGGCCTGTCCGGCGGATCTTGCCAGGCGCGCGACGCCGGGCATCCCGCCTGGACGCACGCCCGAATCGCCCAAGTACGTCCAGTACGAGGCCGACTCGGGCGCACGCCCAGCCGGGCGCCCAACGCCGCGCGCTGATCTGCCAAGATCCGCCGGACAGGCCCTAGACGACGGCGCCGTGGTCCGGGTCCTCCGGCTCGTCCTCGTCGCGGTCCTTCATCCGGGCGACCAGGGTGACGAAGCCGCCGAGGAAGGCGGTGACCCCGACCCAGGCGGGCCAGCCGGAGATCTCCCGCCACACCACCGCGTCGATCAGCAGCAGCGCCGGGCCGCCGAGCACGGCCAGCCAGGCGAACTTGGCGGTGGCGTCGGCGGCCGGCAGCGGCGGGGGCTCCGGCGGGACGAAGTGGCCCTCGTCGGTGTCCTCGGCCAGTTCGAAGTCGCGCGGGCCCGAGGTGGAGGCGGGGAGGACGGGGCGGCCGGAGCGGGGGCGCGGCTGCGGGGCGAGGTCCGAGAGCTCGTCCGGGTCGCTCTGGCCGGCCTTGGGGCCGGCGCCGTCCTTGTGGCCGTCCTTGTAGCCGCCCTTGAGCTCGTTCTGCGCCCGGAGGTTCTCGACCTCGGGCCAGTTGGGGTTGGTGAGGTCCACCGGGTCGTCGAACTGGGCGACCAGGGCCGCGAAGATCGCGTCCTGCTCGGCCTGGCTGCGTTCGGGGGCGCTGCGGCGCGGGCGGGACTCCGCCGCTGCCGTGGTGTCCTCCCCGGCGGGCCCCGGCGCGGCGCCGTCGGCCTCCGTGCCGCCCGCGGCGACGCCGCCGCCCTGGACCGTGCCGTCCCCGTGGACGGTGGCGTTCCCCCCGCCAGCGGCGTCCCCCTGGGCGGTGGCGTCCTTCGGCACACCGTCGGTGCGCGCTCCGTCCGTCCGCGCGCCGTCCTCGCGGGGCTTGTCGTCCCCGCCGCCCGCCGTGCTGCTCTCGTGCACTTCCGGCCCTTCAGCCATGGTGATCGTCGGATTCGGCCCTGTCGGCGCCCGTCGCGTGCGCGGGAGCCAGCCGTCGGATGAAGTCCAGGCTCGCCCCGAATATTTCCGCCGCGTCGTGGTCCAGCGTCGCGACGTGGAAACTGCGCTGGCACAGCCGTTCCGTCACGTCCGTCGAGGATATCCGGGCCAGCACCAGCTCCGAGTTGGCCGGCGAGACCACGTGGTCCTGCGGGCTGTGGAAGAGCAGCACCGGCTGGGTCACCTCGGGCAGCCGCCGCTGGACCTCCTGCCACAGCCGGCTCAGCGACCAGGCGGCGTGCAGCGGCGTCCGGTCGTAGCCGAGCTCCCGGGCGCCGGGCTTGTGGATGTCGTTGGCGATCCCCGGGACGCTCGGGACGAGGTGGCGCAGCACCGGCAGCAGTACCCCGGCGGGGTTGTCCGAGCGCACCGACGGGTTGACCAGCACCAGCCCGGACACCGTCGTGCCGTGCAGCGCGGCCAGCCGCAGCGCCAGCGCGCCGCCCATCGACAGCGCGCAGACGAACACCTGCTCGCACTCCTCGGCGAGGGTCAGCAGCTCGCGCTCGACCGTCGCGTACCAGTCCTCCCACCGGGTGACCTGCATGTCCTGCCAACGGGTCCCGTGCCCCGGCAGCAACGGGAGCGAGACGGTGAACCCGGCCGCCGCCAGTTCCTCGGCCCACGGCCGCAGCGACTGGGGGGACCCGGTGAACCCGTGGCACAGCAGCACCCCGACCGGTCCGCCGCGGTGGCGGTACGGTTCGGCACCGGGCAGCAGCGGCATGGCGGACTCCTTCGCGGGCGGGTGGCGCTGGGGGAGGGGACGCTGGGAGGGGAGCTGCAGGAATCCGCATCGTCCCACGCCCCGCGCCGGGACGTACACCCCCTACGGCGGGCCCGGGCACGGCGGGTGGCCGCGGGGCATTAGGATCGACCGGTCCGCATAACAGGAGGCCCGGGTTGTTCTACCGACTGATGAAGATGATCGTCGCGCCACTGCTTCGGATCTTCTTCCGGCCGTGGATCGAGGGTGAGGAGAACATCCCCACCGAAGGTGCGGCGATCATCGCGAGCAACCACCTTTCCTTCTCGGACTCGTTCTTCTTCCCCGCGCTGATCAAGCGCAGGGTGACCTTCATCGCGAAGGCCGAGTACTTCAACACCCCGGGCCTCAAGGGCCGGTTGACCGCCGCCTTCTTCAAGGGCGTCGGACAGCTGCCGGTGGACCGCTCGGGTGTGCGCGGCGCCGGCGAGGCCGCGATCCGCAGTGCCATCGCGGTGCTGGACCGCGGCGAGCTGTTCGGCGTCTACCCCGAGGGCACCCGCTCGCCCGACGGCAAGCTGTACCGCGGCAAGGTCGGCGGCCTGGCCCGGGTCGCGCTGGCCACCGGCGCCCCGGTCATCCCGGTCGCCATGATCGACACCGAGAAGGTGCAGCCGCCCGGCCAGGTGGTGCCCAACTTCGGCATCCGCCCGGGCATCCGAATCGGCCGCCCGCTGGACTTCTCCCGCTACCACGGCATGGAGAACGACCGCTTCATCCTCCGTTCGGTGACGGACGAGGTGATGTACGAGATCATGCGGCTCTCCGGCCAGGAGTACGTGGACATCTACGCGACCGCCGCCAAGCGGCAGATCGCCGACGAGAAGAAGAAGGCCGACGCCGAGCGCCGGGCCGCCGCCAAGGCGGAGAAGGCCGAGGCCGAGAAGGCCGCCGAAGCCGAGAAGGCGGCGGAGGCCGGGAAGGCGGCGGAGGCCGGGAAGGCGGCGGAGGCCGGGCAGCAGGACCAGCAGGAGCAGAACGGCACCGGGTCGGCCTGACCGACCCGGTCGGGTCCAGGGGAGGGGCCGGGAGATGGCGGACGGCGCGAGAACGGGTGCCGCGGTGGGCGGCGCGGTGGCGGCGGGCGGCATGTCCGTCGAGCTGCCGCTGTGGAAGGCGATCTCGTACTTCCGGGTGCTGGCCCTCTGCTACGCCCTGCTCCGGTACTTCAACTCGTACCTGCACTTCCTGCACCCGGTCGCGGGCTGGATCTACTTCGGCGCGCTGATCCTCTGGACGCTCGCCAGCACCCGGGCCTTCGCCAACCCGCAGCGCTGCACCTGGTACGTCCTCGGCTTCGACCTCGCCCTGGCCGTGACCGGCATCGTGATGAGCGGGATGACCGACGCCCCGGCCCGGATCAGCCACGGCGCGCCCACCCTGCCGACCATCTGGGCGGCCGGCACCGTCCTCGGCTTCGCCGCCAAGGGCGGCTGGCGCCCGGCGGCGGCGTCCGGCGCGGTGATCGGGGTGGCCAACATCCTCGGCCACGGCGGCCCGACCGGCGACAACGTCCACAACATCGTGCTGCTGCTGGTGGCCGGCTGCGCCATCGGGTACGTGATCGAACTGGCCCGCGCCAGCGAGGCCACCCTCACCCGGGCGCTGCAGGTCGAGGCGGCCACCCGGGAGCGCGAGCGGCTCTCCCGGGACATCCACGACGGTGTGCTCCAGGTGCTCGCGCTGGTCCAGCGCCGGGGCGCCGAGCTGGGCGGGAGCGGCGGCGGAGGTACCGGCGGCGGCACCACCGACTTCGCCGAGCTGGGCCGCCTCGCCGGTGAGCAGGAGCGCGCGCTGCGGGCCCTGATGACCGGCGGCCCGCTGCCGGCCCAGCGGTTGCCGGAGGCGGACCGGGCCGAAGCGGCCGACCCGGCCGGGCCACGCGACCTGACGGCACTGCTACGCGGCCACGCCGACGAGCGGATCACCCTCTCCGCCCCCGGCACCCCGGTGCTGCTGCCCGGCCCGGCGGCGGGCGAGCTCGCCGCGGCGGTCGGGGCGGCCGTCGACAACGTCCGCAAGCACGCGGGGGAGTCGGCCCGGGCCTGGATCCTGGTGGAGGACGAGCCGGAGGCCGTCACGGTCAGCATCCGCGACGACGGCCCGGGCTACGCCCCCGGCCGGCTCGGCGAGGCGGAGCGGGCCGGGCGGCTGGGCGTCTCCCAGTCCATCCGCGGCCGGGTGCTGGACCTCGGCGGCACGGCCGAGCTGTACTCGGCGCCCGGGGAGGGCGTCGAGGTCGAACTGCGCGTTCCGAGGAAGGCCTCTCCATGACCGACCAACCGATGACCGACCGGCCGGCCGCCGGGCCGCAGTCCACCGACCGGCCGGTCCGGGTGATGGTGGTGGACGACCACCCGATGTGGCGGGACGCCGTCTCGCGCGACCTGGCCGAGTCCGGCCTGGACGTGGTGGCCACGGCGGGCGACGGCGAGGAGGCGGTGCGCCGCGCCCGGGCCTGCTCGCCGCAGGTGGTGGTGCTGGACCTCAACCTGCCCGGTCTGTCCGGCGCCGAGGTGTGCCGCCAGGTGGTCGGGCACGACCCGGCGGTCCGGGTGCTGGTGCTGTCGGCGAGCGGCGAGCACCAGGACGTGCTGGAGGCGGTGAAGTCCGGGGCGACCGGGTACCTGGTGAAGTCGGCCGGGCGGGAGGAGCTGCTGGACGCGGTGCGCCGTACGGCCGTCGGCGACGCGGTGTTCACGCCGGGCCTGGCCGGGCTGGTGCTCGGCGAGTTCCGCCGGCTGGCCGCCGAACCGGCCCCGTCCTCGGCGCCGGCCGTCCCGCAGCTGACCGCCCGGGAGACCGAGGTGCTGCGGCTGGTGGCCAAGGGCCTGTCGTACCGGCAGATCGCCGACCGGCTGGTGCTGTCGCACCGGACGGTGCAGAACCACGTGCAGAACACCCTGGGCAAGCTGCAGTTGCACAACCGGGTGGAGCTGGTCCGGTACGCGATCGAGCAGGGACTGGACGAGGAGCTGTAGGTCCGGTCCTCGAACTCCCGCCCCGCGGAGGGGAGTTCGAGGACCGGACCGGGGCCGCTCAGCCCCGGACGGCCGCGGCCTCCCGCAGCAGGGCGGCGACGATGCCCACGCCGTCCCGGGTGAGCACCGACTCCGGGTGGAACTGGAGGCCCGCGAAGCCGGGGCCGCGCAGCGCGTGGACGTCGCCGGTGGCGGCGTCCCGGGCCACCTCGACGCCCTCGGCGGCGAGCCGGGCCGCGTCGGCCTCCGAGCAGCGCGCCGTGAAGGTGTTGTAGAAGCCGACCGTCCGCTGGTCGCCGAACAGGTCGATGCTCTCCTGGGCGCCCTGGTAGGGGACGGCCTTGCGGCCCAGGGCGAGCCCGAGTTCGGCGGCGAGCAGCTGGTGGCTGAGGCAGACCGCGAGCAGCGGGGCCGTCCGGGCGCCGGAGCGGACGGCGGCCAGGGCGTCCGCGACGACCGGGCGCAGCACCGCCATCTTGGGGTCGTCGGCGAGCGCCGGGTCGCCCGGGCCGGGGCCGAGCACCAGCGGGCCGCGGTGCGCCGCGACCAGTTCGCGCAGGCCCGGCCGGTCGAAGCGGACCACGGTGACCTGGTGGCCGAGCGAGGTCAGCAGGTGGGAGAGCATCGAGGTGAAGGTGTCCTCGCCGTCCACGACGAGGGTCGGCAGGGCCTCGGTGACCCGGGACGGCGCCTGCATCCGCAGCCAGAACGGGGCGAGGCCGGCCCGGCGGGAGTCCAGTGCGGCCTGCACCCGGTGGTCGTCGGCGAGCCGGGGCCCGCCGGGGTGCGGCCGCCGGGCGGGGGCGGGCCGGGCGCCGATCGCGGTGAGCACCCCGGCGGCCTTGGCGTGGGTCTCGGCGACCTCGGACGCGGGGACGGAGTGGCGTACCAGGGTCGCGCCGACCCGGACGACCAGCCGCCCGGTGGCCGGGTCGATGTCGGCGGTGCGGATGCAGATCGGCGAGTCGAGCAGCTGCCCGCCGCTCGCGGAGCGCCCGATCAGGGCGAGCGCGCCGGAGTAGTAGCCGCGCCCGGTGGGCTCGTAGCGGCGGATCACCCGGGTGGCGTTCTGCACCGGGCTGCCGGTGACGGTGGCGGCGAACATCGTCTCGCGCAGCACCTCGCGGACGTCCATCGAGGTGCGGCCGCGCAGCTCGTACTCGGTGTGGGCGAGGTGGGACATCTCCTTGAGCCGGGGGCCGAGCACCTGGCCGCCGAGGTTGCCGACCGTGCACATCATCTTGAGCTCCTCGTCGACCACCATGGTGAGCTCCTCCAGCTCCTTGGGGTCGTGGAGGAAGCGCAGCAGCGAGTCGAGGTCGGAGCCGCCGGCCGGGTAGCGGTAGGTGCCGGAGATCGGGTTCATCACGACGGTGCCGCCGCTCTGCCGGACGTGCACCTCGGGGGAGGCGCCGACCAGGACCCGGTCCCCGGTGTGCACCAGGAAGGTCCAGTACGCGCCGCGCTCCTGCTCCAGCAGCCGGCGGAACAGCGCGAGGGCGAGGGCCGGCCCGAAGTCCTCCAGGGTGGCGTGGAAGTCGCGGCGGATCACGAAGTTGGCGCCCTCGCCGTTGCCGATCTCGTCGTCGATCACCCGGCGGACGATCGCCGCGTACGCCTCGTCGTCCACGTCGAAGGCGCCGCCGGACAGGCGGACCGGCTCCTGCGGCAGGGCGGCGGTGAAGGCGGCCAGCGGCAGGGCGTACTGCTCGGTCACCGCGAGGGCCTGCAGCGGGGTGCCGTCGTCGTGGGCCTCGAAGCCGCGCTCGCGGATCTGCCGGTACGGGACCAGGGCGAGCAGGTCGTGGACCGGTCCGGCGGCGGGGACGCCGGTCCGGACCGGCAGGTCGGCCAGGCGCTGGTAGCTGTCGACGGTGCCCAGCAGCACCTCGACGGTGTCCGGGGCGTGCCGGGGGGTGCGTCGGTGCAGCAGGGCGAAGGCGGGGGCACCGGGGGCGGTGAGGCGGGCGAGCAGCTCGGCGGGGGTGGTCACGAGTACGGCTTCCTTCCGGGGTGGAGGGCGAGGGCGGTGCGGGTTCCGCTCCCGGAGGGCCGTCTGCTCGAAAAGCACGACGGCCGCCCGAGGGGCGGCCGTCGTGTTCGTCTAGGAACGCGCGATCGGTGGGCCACCCAGGGGGGAGGCCCACCACCAGGAGTGGTTGCGGGGCGCGTGCATGGGTCGAGCGTAGCGGACGGGGCCGTGCGGGTGAGTCCGCTCACGTGAGATGTCCGGGACGTGTCTCACCCATCGGGCAATGGTCACGGAACGCTCGCGGCACCCCGTAGCCTTGCCGTGTGACCGCTACGACTGAGACAACGAGGACTGGCCACTCCTGGCAGTCCCTGCCCGCGGCGCAGCAGCCTGAATGGCCGGACCAAGAGGCTCTGCGCAAGACCCTTGCTGAGCTCGCCTCCTATCCGCCGCTCGTCTTCGCCGGCGAGTGCGACCAGCTGCGCGCCCGGCTCGGCGCCGTGGCACGCGGGGAGGCCTTCCTCCTCCAGGGCGGAGACTGCGCCGAGGCCTTCGACGGCGTGTCGGCGGAGCACATCCGCAACAAGCTGAAGACGCTGCTCCAGATGGCCGCCGTGCTGACGTACGCGGCCTCGGTGCCGGTCGTGAAGGTCGGCCGGATCGCCGGCCAGTACTCCAAGCCGCGCTCGAAGTCGACCGAGACCCGCGACGGCGTGACCCTGCCGGTCTACCGCGGCGACTCGGTGAACGGCTTCGAGTTCACCCCCGAGTCCCGGATCCCGGACCCGGAGCGGCTCAAGCGGATGTACAACGCGTCCGCCGCGACGCTGAACCTGGTGCGCGCCTTCACCACCGGTGGTTACGCCGACCTGCGCCAGGTGCACGCCTGGAACCAGGACTTCGTGCGCAACTCGCCGGCCGGCCAGCGCTACGAGCAGCTCGCCCGGGAGATCGACAACGCCCTGGCGTTCATGAACGCCTGCGGGGTGGCCCCGGAGGAGTTCAAGACCGTCGAGTTCTTCTCCTCGCACGAGGCGCTGGTGCTCGACTACGAGACCGCGCTGACCCGCGTGGACTCGCGCACCGGCGAGCTGTACGACGTCTCCGGCCACATGGTGTGGATCGGCGAGCGCACCCGCCAGCTGGACCACGCGCACATCGAGTTCGCCTCCAAGATCCGCAACCCGATCGGGGTCAAGCTCGGCCCGACCACCTCGGTGGACGAGGCGCTCACCCTGATCGAGAAGCTGGACCCGGAGCGCGAGCCCGGCCGGCTGACCTTCATCACCCGGATGGGCGCGGGCAAGGTCCGCGACCACCTGCCCACCCTGGTGGAGAAGGTCACCGCCTCCGGCGCCAAGCCGGTGTGGATCTGCGACCCGATGCACGGCAACACCTTCGAGGCCTCCAGCGGCCACAAGACCCGCCGCTTCGACGACGTCCTGGACGAGGTCAAGGGCTTCTTCGAGGTGCACCGCGCGCTGGGCACCCACCCGGGCGGCATCCACGTGGAGCTGACCGGCGACGACGTCACCGAGTGCGTCGGCGGCGGCGACGAGGTGCTGGTGGACGACCTGCACCAGCGGTACGAGACGGCCTGCGACCCGCGGCTCAACCGCAGCCAGTCGCTGGACCTGGCGTTCCTGGTGGCGGAGATGTACCGCGGCCAGTAGGTCTGACCAGGGCCGATGTGCCCGCGGATGTGACGAAGGCCCCTCCGGATTCGGGATTCCCGAGCCCGGAGGGGCTTTTTCGTACCCGGATCGCCGGGTAAGGTGAGGCTTAGTGAACTAAGGCAAGCCTTAGTCAAGATCCACTCCGTGCCCCAGCCGGCGCTTCACCCCGGGAGAGACCGCGATGTACGTGTGCATGTGCCATGCGGTCACCGAGGACCAGGTGAAGAAGGCGATCGACGGCGGTGCCAACACCCCGCGCCAGATAGCCAAGGGCTGCAAGGCGGGCACGGACTGCGGGTCCTGCGTGCGCCGGATCCAGGCCCTGCTCGGCGAGCACGGCGCCCGGCCCTGCCCGACCGCCCGGCTGGCCGCGAAGCTCGGCCTCGCCGACCCCGAGGTCCAGGACGTGCCCGCGCCGGCCGCCGCGAAGCCGTCCCCGGTCGCGCCGATGGCGCCGGTCGCCCCGGTACTCCCGCTGCGGGTCGCCTGAGCCGCCCGCGCCCGAGCCCGGGGCGTCGGGCTCAGGACTCCGGCTGCTCGATCAGCTGGGCGAGGTAGAGCGCCTCGCCGAGCTTCTCCAGGAGCTCCAGCTGGGTGTCCAGGTAGTCGATGTGGTGCTCCTCGTCGGCCAGGATGGACTCGAAGATGTTCGCCGAGGTGACGTCGTTCTTGGCCCGCATCACGACGATCCCGCGCTTGAGCCGGTCGATCGCCTCGACCTCGACCTGGCGGTCCGCCTCGAACATCTCCTTGACCGTCTGGCCGATCCGGACGTGGAACAGCCGCTGGTAGTTGGGCAGCCCCTCCAGGAACAGGATCCGGTCGGTGAGCGTCTCGGCGTGCTTCATCTCGTCGAACGACTCGTGCCGGGTGTACTTGGCGAGCTTCGTCCAGCCGAAGTTCTCCTGCATCTTGGCGTGCAGGAAGTACTGGTTGATCGCGGTGAGCTCGGCCGTGAGTTGCTCATTGAGGAACTCGATGACCTCCGGGTCGCCCTGCATGGTGCTGCCTCCCTGCGCTACGTCCTGCGGTGAGTCCTGCGCTGCGCATCCTGGCACCGTATCGGGAGGAATTTCCAGTAAGTTCACACTCACTAGGACATGTGTCGGAATATCCGATTTGGGTGATAAGTGGAGGGCGCACGATCGACCATTGGCCCGTACGGGCGGGGCGTGCACCTGGGCCAAGGGGCGCGCGCCGGGGCTCGTCCGCCGTCTGTCACCATGGAGACATGGGTCAGTCCGAACGAGAACCGCTTCCGCCGTCTGACCCGACCCTCCCCCCGGGACAGCGCGCGCAGCGCGGCTGGCCCGCCCTGCACTACGGGCCGGTGCCCCGCTTCAAGCCGCTGACCTGGGACCTCCAGGTGTTCGGGGCCACCGCCTCGGCCGAGAAGCACAGCTGGGACTTCGCCGCCTTCGCCGCCCTGCCGCGCACCACCGTGGTCGCCGACCTGCACTGCGTCACCAAGTTCTCGATGCTCGGCAACGAGTGGACGGGCGTGCCCGCGGCCCTCCTGCTCGACCTGGTGCCCCCCGCGCCCGGCGTCACCCACGTCATGGTCTGGGCCGAGTACGGCTACAGCGCCAACCTGCGGCTGGCCGACTTCGCCGACCCGCACACCCTGCTCGCCACCCACCGCAACGGCGAGGCGCTGACCGCCGAACACGGCTTCCCGGTGCGCCTGGTGGTGCCGCGGCTGTACGCCTGGAAGGGCCCCAAGTGGGTGCGCGCCGTGGAGTACATGCGGGCCGATCGGCGCGGCTTCTGGGAGGAGCGCGGCTACCACAACCAGGCCGACCCGTGGCGCGAGCAGCGCTACTCCTACCAGGAGGAGCCGGGCGACGGACCGCTCCGCTGAGCGGTGAACCCCGCTAGGGCCTGTCCGGCGGATCTTGCCAGGCGCGCGACGCCGGGCATCCCGCCTGGACGCACGCCCGAATCGCCCAAGTACGTCCAGTACGAGGCCGACTCGGGCGCACGCCCAGCCGGGCGCCCAACGCCGCGCGCTGATCTGCCAAGATCCGCCGGACAGGCCCTAGAACAGCGAGAAGTTGACCGTCACCACGGACTTCTGCGGGCGCCGCTCCCCGGCCGTCGGGGACTGGCCGCTCACCTTGCCCATGCCGAGCGTCCAGTCGGTCGAGGCCTTCATGGTGAAGCCCGCCGCCTGCAGCGCCCTCTGGGCGTCGTCCCGGGCCATCCCGGTGACGTCCGGGACCGGCACCATGCCCTTGCTGACCACCAGCGAGACCGCGGCGTTCTCCGGCAGCTGCTGCCCGGCGGCCGGCGTGCTGCTGATCACCGAGCCCTCCGGCACGGTGTCGTTGTAGGTCTGGGTCACCCCGCCCCTGGTCAGCTGGGCGCCGGCCAGCGCGGCGGCCGCGTCGTCCGCGCTCCTGCCGGTGACGTCCGGCACGGCGATCCGCTTGGGGCCCTTGGAGAGGGTGACCGTCACCGGGTCGCTCTTGCGGGTGCGCGCGCCCACCCCGGGATCGGTGGAGATCACCTGCCCGGCCGGGACGGACTCGCTGAACACCTCGACGAAGCGGCCGTGCATGCCCTCGCCGTCCAGGACCCGCTGCGCCTGCGAGCGGTCCTTGCCGAGCACGCTCGGCACCGAGCCGTACAGCCCCTCGGAGATCCCGTAGGTGACCCCGCCGACCGCCAGCACCAGGGCGGTCAGCGCGGCCGCCCAGAGCAGCGGCTTGCGCGGGAGCCGGCGCGGTCGGCCGGGCCGCCGGGTCCTGACCGGGGTCGGCTCGTCGTACGGGCGGGGCTCGACCAGCAGCTGGTCCATCAGCTCGGCCGGCACCTCCAGCACGCTGGTGCGCTCGGCCGGCGGGGCGTCGGCGGGCCCGGGGAGCGGCTGGATCACCGAGGTCGGCTCGCTGGTCGGGTAGCGCGGGCTGGGGTGGGTGGAGGCCGGCGGCTCGGCGTCCAGCTCCTCCGGGGTGAGCGTGCGGCGGACCCGCTGGAGGGCGGCGAGCAGCTCCACCGCGTCGTACGGGCGGGCGTCGGCGGCCCGGGCGCAGGCGCCGGCCACTATGGCGTCCAGCGCCGGGGCGACGGCGGGGGCGGTCAGCGAGGGGGCGGGGACGTCCTCGTGCAGGTGCTTGTACATGACCTGGACGGGGTTGTCGCCGGTGTGGGGGCGGCGGCCGGTGAGCATCTCGTACAGCAGGATGCCGGCCGCGTAGACGTCCACCCGCTGGTCGGTGGGGGCGTCCGGGAGGATCTGCTCGGGGGCCAGGTAGGAGACCGTGCCCATGACGGTGCCGCCGGTGGCGGTGCTGGTCGAGGTGGGCGCGCCGTCGGCGCTGCCGAGCACCCGGACCAGGCCGAAGTCGGCGACCTTGACCAGGCCGCTCCCGGTGATCAGCACGTTCTCCGGCTTGACGTCCCGGTGGACCAGCCCGGCCCGGTGGGCGGCGCCGAGGGCGGCGAGCACCGGCTCCAGCACGTCCAGCGCGGCCCGGACGGACAGCGCGCCGCGGTCGCGCAGCAGGTCGCGCAGGGTGCGGCCGGGCACGTACTCCATGGCGAGGAAAACGTTTCCGCCGTCCGCGCCCTGGTCGAAGACGTTGACCACGTTGGGGTGGGTGAGCTTGGCGACCGCCTTGGCCTCGCGGATGAAGCGGGCGGTGAAGCCCTCGTCCCCGGCGAGCTGGGGGTGCATCACCTTGAGGGCGACCACCCGGTCCAGCCGGGTGTCGGTGGCCCGGTACACGGTGGACATCCCGCCGGTCGCGATGCGCTGCTCGACCCGGTACCGGTTGTCGAGCACGGTGCCGATCAAGGGGTCGTGCAGTGCCATGTCCACTCGGGGGAGTCTAGTGCGGCGGGCGGGGGCCGGTCCCGGCGGACACCGCCTCCGGGACCGGCTTGTGACATCCGCGACGGGTTCAGAACGCGGGCCGCTCGCGGGTGTCCAGGTCGGCGCGGCCGGCCATCGCCGAGGAGGCCTCGGCGTGGAAGCGGCGCGGGATGCGGCCGGCCCGGTGGGCGAGCCGGCCCGCCTCGGCGGCGTGCCGCATCGCCTCGGCCATCAGCACCGGGTCCTGGGCCCGGGTCACCGCGGAGGCGAGCATCACCGCTGCGCAGCCCAGTTCCATCGCCAGCGCGACGTCGGAGGCGGTGCCGGCGCCCGCGTCCAGGATCACCGGGACGCCCGCACTCTCCACGATCAGCTGGAAGTTGTGCGGGTTGCGGATGCCCAGCCCGGAGCCGATCGGCGAGCCCAGCGGCATGATCGCCGCACAGCCGACGTCCTCCAACTTGCGGGCCAGCACCGGGTCGTCGTTGGTGTACGGGAGCACCGTGAAGCCGTCGTCGACCAGCGTCTCGGCGGCCTCCAGGGTCTCGATCGGGTCCGGCAGCAGGGTCCGCTCGTCGGCGATCACCTCCAGCTTCACCCAGTCCGTGCCGAGCGCCTCGCGGGCCAGCCGGGCGGTCAGCACCGCCTCGCCGGCGGTGAAGCAGCCGGCCGTGTTGGGCAGCACCCGGATGCCGTTGCGGGTCAGCACGTCCAGGACGGAGCCCTGGGTGCTCGCGTTCACCCGGCGCATGGCCACGGTGGTCAGTTCGGTGCCGGAGACGAGCAGGGCGCGCTCCAGGACCTCCAGGCTCGGCGCGCCGCCGGTGCCCATGATGAGCCGGGAGGAGAAGGTCGTCCCGGCGATGGTCAGCAGGTCGTCGGCCATGGTTCAGCCTCCCTGGACGGCGGTCAGGATCTCGATCCGGTCGCCGCTGCCCAGCGTCGTCCCGGGCCACGAACCGCGCGGCACCACGGCCTCGTTGAGGGCGGCGGCGACGCCGGTGTTGGCGGCGCTGACGGTGGCCACCAGTGCGGCGAGGGTGGTGGCGGCGGGCACCCGGCGGGGCTCGCCGTTGACGGTCAGGGCGATCTCGTTCGGGGCGGTCTCGTTCGGGGCGGTCTCGGTCATGCGCAGGCCTTCGCGACGGGGGTTTCGGGGGAGAACCGGGTCGGCGTGAACGGCCGTGCCAGGTCGGGGACTTCGCCGGTCGCCAGGTAGTCGGCGAGCAGGTCGGCGGTGACCGGGGTGAGCAGCACGCCGTTGCGGTAGTGGCCGGTGGCGGCGACCAGTCCGGGCAGTGCGGTCGGGCCCAGCAGCGGGGCGTTGTCCGGCGAGCCGGGGCGCAGCCCGGCGGAGGTCTCGCGCAGCGGGAGTTCGGTGATACCCGGTACCAACTCGTGGGCGTCGCGCAGGAGTTCGTACACCCCGCCGGCGGTGACGGTGGTGTCGTAGCCCTGTTCCTCGGTGGTCGCGCCGATCACCAGCTCGCCGTTCTCCCGGGGGACGAGGTACAGGTGCTGCCCGCGCACCACCGCGCGGACGTTGCGGGACAGGAACGGCCGGTAGGCCTCCGGGACGTGCAGCCGGACGATCTGCCCCTTCACCGGGCGTACCGCGGGCAGTACGCCCTCGGGCAGGCCGGGCAGCCGGTGGCTGTGCGGGCCGGCGGCGAGGACCACCTGCTCGGCGGCCAGGGACTCCCCGTCGTCCAGCCGGGCGCCGACCGCGCGGCCGCCGTCCACCAGCAGCTCGACGGCCTCGGCCCGGTGCAGCCGGACGCCGGCCCGCTCGCAGGCGGCGACCAGGGCGGTGAGCAGCCGGCGCGGATCCACCTGGTGGTCGTCCGCGACGTGCAGGCCGCCGCGCACGCCGGGGGCGAGCATCGGCTCCAGTCGGCGGGCCTCCCGGCCGGTCAGCCAGCTGGAGTCCAGGCCCAGCCGCAGGTGGAAGGCGTGCAGTTCGCGCAGTTCCGCGCGGTCGTCGGAGTCCAGCGCGACGGCGATGGTGCCGCACCGGCGGTAGCCGGTGTCCAGGCCGCCGCTGGCCTCGGTGAGCTCGGCGGCGAAGGACTCGTACCGCCGGTTGGAGGCCGTCCCCAGGTGCAGCAGCGGCTCCTCGCCGTACTGCAGCTCGGTGACCGGGGCGAGCATCCCGGCGGCGACCCCGGCCGCCCCCCGGCCGTGGCCGGGGTCGACCACGATCACGTTCCGCAGCCCGCGTTGCGCGGCGCGCCAGGCGACCGCGAGGCCGATGACGCCCCCGCCGATCACCAGCACGTCGGCGCGGCTGCCCGATGGCATGCGTGACAAAGCTGCTCTTCTCCCTTCGCCGGTATGACCCGGATCAGGTTCGGACGGTCGCAGGCCGTGCCAGCCCGCCTCTCAGCCCGGTCCGCCGGGCTCCCGTGTGGTGCGTCCACCTTAACTCCGGGGATCGGCCCGCCCGAAGGGCCGTGCGAGGCGTGAGACGGGGCCGCCCGCCCGGCTCCGCGGATGAGCGGCTCAGAGCCGGTTCAGCGGCGCTGGGTACAGTGACGGGCGTGGCAGAGCTGAGCGGAACGGATCGGGTGGTCGTCGTCGTCGGGGCCGGGCTGGCCGGGGCGCAGTGCGCCCTGCAGCTGCGGCAGGGCGGCTGGCGGGGGCGGATCGTCCTGGTCGGCGAGGAGCGGCACGCGCCGTACGACCGGCCGCCGCTCTCCAAGGACGTGCTGCTCGGCAAGGCCGACGCCACCACCCTGGACATCGACTACGGGCGGCTCGGTATCGAGCTGCTCACCGGCCGCCGGGCCACCGGGCTCGCCCCCGGCGTGCTGCACACCGACGGCGGGGACCTCCCGTACGACGCGCTGGTGATCGCCACCGGCGCCACCCCGCGCGCCCTGCCCGGAGCCGAGCGCGCCCATCTGCTGCACACCCTGGACGACGCCCTGGCGCTGCGCGCGCTGCTGCGCCCCGGCCTGCGGCTGGTGCTGGTCGGCGCGGGCTGGATCGGCGCCGAGGTGTCCACCGCCGCGCGGCAGGCCGGCTGCGAGGTCACCGTGGTCGAGGCCGGTCCGGCGCCGGTGCCGGGCGCGCTGCCGACCGGGGTCGGCTCGGCGATGGCCGCCTGGTACGCCGAGGCCGGGGTCGACCTGCGCTGCGGGGTCGGGGTGGCCGCCGTCGAGCCGGGGGCGGTGCTGCTGGCCGACGGCTCCCACCTGCCCGCCGACGAGGTGGTGGTCGGCATCGGCGCCCGGCCCGCGACCGGCTGGCTGGCCGGCTCGGGCGTCGAGCTGGACGCCTCCGGCGCGGTCGTGGTGGACGGGCGGCTGCGCACCGGCCTGCCCGGGGTGTTCGCGGCCGGGGACTGCGTCAGCTACCCCTCGGCGCGCTCCGGCGCCCGGCTGGCCGTCCAGCACTGGGACCACGCGCTGCAGTCCGGCTCCGCCGCGGCCGCCGCCGTGCTCGGGGCGGACACGCCGTACGACCCGGTGCCGTACTTCTGGTCCGAGCAGTTCGGGCGGATGGTCCAGTACGCCGGCCGGCACGCCGAGGGCGACGAACTGCTGTGGCGCGGCAGCCCGCAGGAGTCCGCGTGGTCGGTGCTCTGGCTGCGCGACGGGGTGCCGAGCGCGCTGCTGGCCGTGGACCGGCCGCGCGACCTCACCCAGGGCCGGAAGCTGATCGAACGCGGTGCGGTGCTCGACCGGGCGCTCGCCGCGGACCCCTCGGTGGCGCTCAAGGGAGCCGTCGCCGGGTAGCACTTGGTGCGCGGCGGGCCGCGGAGGTGGCAGTCTGGTGGCGTGAGTGAGATCGAAAGCAAGATTGAAGCCCTGGTCACCGAGTGGGTGTACCTGCCCGACATCTCGGAGCAGTGGGGGGTCCGGGTCACCGAAGTGCGTGACCTGGTCAAGAACGGTGGCCTGATCGCCGTCCGGCGCGGGCCGAACAAGTCGCTGCAGGTCCCGGCGGCGTTCATCGACGGCCAGGGGCTGGTCAAGCACCTGTCCGGCACCCTGACCGTCCTGCGGGACTGCGGGTACAACGACGTGGAGATCCTGGAGTGGCTCTTCACCGAGGACCCGTCGCTGCCCGGCAGCCCGATCCAGGCGCTCCGGGAGAACCGCGGCACCGAGGTCAAGCGCCGCGCCCAGGCGATGCTGATCTGATGGCGGCGGACACGCTGCGGGCCCGCCTGGCCGACGCCCGGCTCTACCTGTGCACCGACGCCCGGCGCGAGCAGGGCGACCTGGCCGAGTTCCTGGACGCGGCGCTGGCCGGCGGGGTGGACATCGTCCAGCTCCGTGACAAGGGCCTGGAGGCCAAGCAGGAGCTGGCGGCGCTGGAGGTCTTCGCCGACGCCTGCCGCCGGCACGGCAAGCTGCTGGCCGTCAACGACCGCGCCGACGTCGCCCACGCGGCCCGGCCCGACGTGCTGCACCTCGGCCAGGACGACCTGCCGGTACCGGCCGCCCGGGCGATCCTCGGCGAGGACGTGCTGATCGGCCGCTCCTGCCACGCCGAGTCCGAGGTGGACGCGGCGGTCGCCGAGCCGGGCGTGGACTACTTCTGCACCGGCCCGGTCTGGCCTACCCCGACCAAGCCGGGCCGGCACGCGCCGGGCCTCGGCCTGGTCTCGTACGCGGCGAAGCAGGCCACCGACCGGCCGTGGTTCGCGATCGGCGGGATCGACCTCGGCAACCTGGACGAGGTGCTGGCCGCCGGCGCCCGCCGGATCGTCGTGGTCCGGGCCGTCACGGCGGCCGAGGACCCGCGGGCCGCCGCCGCCGAGCTCGCCCGCCGGGTGCGCGCGGCGTAATGCCACCCGGGGCCGCCGCCGTCGCTGGGGCCCGTCTTCGAACTCCCGCAGGCGGGAGTTCGAAGACGGGCCCCTAGTACTTGCGGACGGTGGCGGCCTCGGCCAGGGCCAGCAGCACCGTGCGGGCCCGCTCGTCGGCGAGCGGTGCCGCCGCCAGCGCGGCCAGCGACTCCCGCATCAGCTCCTCGATCCGGGCCTCCACCAGCTCCGGCGCCCCGCTGCGGGCGACCAGCTCGCGCAGCCCGGCGACCTCCTCGGCGGCCAGGTCCGGTGCGCCGAGCCGGGCGTCCAGGTGCCGGGCGTCGGCCTGCGGCAGGCCCCGCATCGCGTGCGCGACCAGCAGGGTGCGCTTGCCCTCGCGCAGGTCGTCCCCGGCGGGCTTGCCGGTGACGGCCGGGTCGCCGAAGACGCCGAGCAGGTCGTCCCGCAGCTGGAAGGCCTCGCCCAGCGGCAGCCCGAACGCGCCGAGCGCCTCGACCAGCTCCGGCCCGGCCCCGGCCAGCAGGGCGCCGACCTGGAGCGGCCGTTCGATGGTGTACTTCGCCGACTTGTAGTGCAGTACGGTCCGCGCCCGCTCCGGCGCGCCCTCGTCGGCGGAGTCGCCGGCCACCGGCTCCAGCACGTCCAGGTACTGGCCGAGCATGACCTCGGTGCGCATCAGGTCGAACCGCGGCTTGGCGGCCAGCACGGCGGCCGGGTCCAGGCCGGAGCGCAGGAACAGCTCGTCGCACCAGATCAGCAGCAGGTCGCCGAGCAGCACCGCGGCCGAGGCGCCGTACTGCTCGCGGTCGCCGCGCCAGCCGCTGTCCCGGTGCAGTGCCTCGAAGCGGCGGTGCACCGAAGGCAGGCCGCGGCGGGTGTCGCTGCGGTCCATCAGGTCGTCGTGCACCAGGGCGCTGGCCTGGAGCAGCTCCAGCGCGGCGGCCGCGTTGGCGATCCCCGCGCCGTCGGCGGGGCCGCCGGCGGCGCGCCAGCCCCAGTAGCAGAAGCCCGGGCGCAGCCGCTTGCCGCCGTCCAGCAGGAAGTCGCGCAGGGCCTCGGCGGCGGGCACCAGCTGCGGCGAGATCGTGCCGAGCAGCGCCGACTGGCCGTCCATGAACGCGGCGAGGGCCGTGTTGACGCGGGTGCGGACGTCCTCCACGTCCATGGGGTTGGCCGGCCGGGTGCTGGACGAGGTCACGATGATGCTCCGCTGGTTCGCTGGGGTGCAGCAAGCGTAGCGGGGCGGCCGGGAACGGATGTGCGAGCGGGGCCGCCGACGGCGCGCGGGGCGGCCGGTGCGGAAGCGGAGGCCCGTCCACTACTTGTCCCGAATCGTGGGATCGAGTTGTCCGGCCCCTTCGGGGGACGGATAACCTGCCAGCATGGCACTCGGCATCGCTTCCACGAGACCGGACCGCGCACAGACGGTCCGCGAACTCCTGGCGGCCGGAAAGCGCTCCTTCTCCTTCGAGTTCATGCCGCCGCGCACGGAGGTCGGCGAGCAGAAGCTCTGGGACGCCATCCGTCGACTCGAACCGCTGGACCCCAACTTCGTCTGCATGACGTACGGCGCCGGCGGCTCCTCCCGCGAGCGCACCGTCAACATGGTCGGCCGGATCGCCACCGAGACCACGCTCACCCCGGTCGCCCACCTGACCGCGGTGGACCACTCGGTCGCCGAACTGCGCAACATCATCGGCCAGTACGCCGACCAGGGAGTGCGGAACGTCCTCGCGGTCCGGGGCGACCCGCCCGGCGACCCGATGGGCGAGTGGGTCCGTCACCCGGACGGCGTCACTTACGCCTACGAGCTGGTGGAGCTGATCAAGGGCATCGGCGACTTCTGCGTCGGCGTCGCGGCCTCGCCGAACATGCACCCGCGCTCGGCCGACTGGGACGAGGACATCCGGCACTTCGTCGCCAAGGTCCGCTCCGGCGCGGACTACGCGATCACCCAGATGTTCTTCGAGGTCGACGACTACCTGCGCTACCGCGACCGGGTCGCCGCCGCGGGCTGCCCGACCCCGATCATCCCGGAGATCATGCCGGTGACCAACGCCAAGCAGCTGGAGCGCTTCCCGCAGCTCAGCGGCTCGGCCTTCCCGGCGGAGCTGGAGGCCCGGCTGCGGGCCGTCATCGACGACCCGGTGGCGCTGCGCGCGATCGGCATCGAGCACGCCACCACGATGGCCGAGCGGCTGCTCGCCGAGGGCGCGCCCGGCCTGCACTTCATCACGCTCAACCACTCGACGGCGACGCTGGAGATCTACCAGAACCTGGGGCTGCACCAGCGCTGATCACCGCTGTTCACGGGCCCGTCACCGCCGTCCGGTGGCGGGCCCGGTCGTGTGCGGCCGGTGCCGCCGACGGCGGGAACGCGATGCGGTACCCCGGCCGTTGAACCGGTACAGTCGCCGCACACGCGCGGCCGGCGCGGGCACGCGACTGGAGGTAGCGCGCGGATGGGCATCGGATACCTGCTGCTGTACGTCGCGTTGGCGGTGGTGGCGCTCTGGCTGGTCGCCGAGGTGCTGCTGCAGAACCGGGCGCCGGTGCACTGGCGGGCCCTCGCCCTGGCCGGCTTCCTCGGGGTGGCCGTCGGGATGGGCCTCGACTCGGTCGTGGTGATCGGTGCCGGAGCGGCCCTGTTCGCGGTCGGCCAGACCTTCGTCACCCTCTCGGTCAAGAAGGGCTACCAGGCCGGCTGGTCCCTGCGCAACGCCGACGGCAGCCTGCCCGGCCCGCTCGCCAAGGTGCCCCTGCTGGGCGCCCTGACCGGCGGCGCGGCGGTCGCGGCCGCGGCGGCCGAGGAGAAGCGGGTCGGCGAGGTCAGCGCGGTCGAGGAGACCCCGGCCCCGGACACCGCCCCGGCCTCCGCCCCGGTCGCCGAGGACGTCCCGGAGGTCGAGCAGACCGCCGCCTTCGAGATGCGGGAACTGGCCCAGGACGGCGTCTACGCCCCCTCCTACTACGAGCAGCCGCAGGCCCAGCAGCAGCCGCAGCAGCCGCAGGACCCGTACGCCCCGGCCTACCAGCCCGGCTACGAGCAGCAGCAGTGGCAGCAGCCCCAGCAGCAGCCCGCCTACGCCTACGACCAGCAGCAGTCCTACGGCGGCTACCCGCAACAGCAGCAGGACCCGTACGGCGGCTACCAGCAGGCCCAGGACCCGTACGCGGGCTACCAGCAGCAGCACCAGCAGGCCTGGGACCCGAACGCCCAGCAGCACCAGCCGCACGAGCAGCAGCAGTGGCAGCCCCAGCCCGACCAGCACGGCCAGCACGCTCAGGGCGTCCCGCAGCAGCCGGGCTACGACCAGAACTACGGCTACCAGCAGCAGCAGAACACCTGGCACCAGGGCTGACCGGCCCGGCCCGGCGTCACGCCGGGCCGATCAGCCCGGCGGCGATGCAGGCCGACATGCCGGCCCGGGACAGGCCGCCGCCCGGGTGGGCGTTGCCACCGACCAGCAGCAGCCCGGGGACGGGCGACTCGTTGGCGGTGCGCAGCCACCGGCCCGCGGCGCCGGCCAGGGCGGGCCGGGCGACGGCGCCGGCGGGGGCGCCGGTCTCCCGACGGGTGTCCCCGGGCGTGCGCACCACCCGCCACAGGACCCGCTCGCGCAGGCCGAGACCGGCCGCGTCGACGTGGGCGAGCAGCTGGTCGGCGTAGCGGTCGGCGACCCCGGGGGCGGTCCAGTCGAACCCGTCCAGGGCCGGGACCGTTGCGGTCAGCACCACGGACTCGTGGGCGTCGTCGGGGCGCAGCGCCGGGTCGTCCGGGCGCAGCACCTGCACGGTGGGGCGGTCGCACAGCGGGCCGGCGCCGGTCAGCGCGGCCTCCTCCGCCGCCGGGTCGGCCGCGTGCACCACCGTGCGGTGCGCGGTGCCCTCCGGGCGCGCCCCGCGCAGGGCCAGCAGCACGCCGAACCGGCCGGGCACCCCGCGCGGCTCCCACCGCTCGGCCGGCCGCCCGGGCCACTCGGCGAGGCCGTCGCGGTGCAGCGCGCCCGCGTCCATCGCGGAGACCACCAGCTCGGCGTCGATCCGCCCGTCCGCCGTCTCCACCCCGCAGGCCCGGCCGCCCTCGACGAGCACCCGGGTGACCGGGGTGTCGAAGCGGAAGTCGACCTTGCGCAGCTCGCAGCGCCGGAACACGGCGTCGGCCAGGGCCCGCAGGCCGCCCCGGACGTACCAGACGCCGAAGGACTGCTCCATGTACGGCAGCACGGTGGCCCCGGCCGGGGCGTCGCCGGGGGCGAAGCCGTACCGGACGGCGGCCTCGGTGAGCAGCGCGGTCAGCCCGGGGTGGCCGCCGAGCTCGCGGGCGGCCACGTCCCGCAGGGTCCACGGCCGGGGGCGGCGCAGCCGGGCCAGGCCGGTGGGCGGCGGGACGGGGTACGGGTCGGCGCCCAGGAAGGCGTGGTCGGCCGGGAGCGGCTCCTCCAGCAGTGGGCGGCGGGTCGCCTCCCAGACCGTCCGGCCGTTGTTCATCACCGCGCTCCAGCGGGCACCGGAGCCCGCGCCGAAGGCGGTGTCCAGGGCCTGGCCGACGCCGCCGCGGGAGGCGTTGGGCAGGGTGACGACGGTGCCGTCGGGGAACACGTGCCGGCTCTCCGGCTCCACCGGCGCCAGCTCGACCAGCTGCTCCAGCGGCTCCTTGCCGGTCTTGAGCGCGAGGTCGCGGTAGACGGCCGGCAGCGGCAGCAGACCGGGACCGGTGTCGAAGGCGAAGCCGTCGCGCTCGTACCGGCCGACCATGCCGCCGTAACTGCCGCCCGCCTCGAAGACCGTCACCCGGTGACCGATGGTCGCCAGCCTGGAGGCCGCCGCGAGCCCGCTCATACCTGCGCCGATGATGACGATCCGTGCCATGGCACCCGATCCTAGGGCCGACCCGCGTACGCTCCGGACGCGGCCTTGGCGGCCTTGCGCTCGCGGCGGCGGGCCCGGAAGGCGCGGATCCTGCTGACCGCCAGCCAGACCAGCAGCAGACCGGCCAGCAGCAGGACGGCGGAGATCGAGGCGGCCGCCCAGGGGTGGAAGATCGCCAGGGTGACCAGGCCGGCCACCGAGAGGTCCTCGGTCAGGCTGACCACGATGTTGCTGAACGGTTCCGGCGTGGTGTTGACGGCCATCCGCAGCGAGGCCTTCACCAGGTGGGTGACCAGCGCGGTGGTGCCGCCCATCGCCCCGGCCGCGACCTCGCTGAGCGAGCCCGGGTCGGCGCTCGCGATCAGCACGCCGACGACGGCACCGGCGATCGGCCGGATCACGGTGTGCACGGCGTCCCAGACGGTGTCCACGTACGGGATCTTGTCGGCGACCGCCTCCAGCAGGAACAGCACGGCCGCCGCGACCAGCACGTCGGTGCGCTCCAGCGCGTGCGGCACCGACTCCGCGCCGGCGAACCGGCCCAGCAGGCCGAGCAGCAGCACCACCGCGTACGCGTTGATGCCGCTGGCCAGACCGCTGGTGAAGATCAGCGGCAGGACCGTCATCGCGTCCCCCTCCTCGTTCTCGCGGGCCTCGCGACCCCGTCCGGGCCGCCCGGCCCCGCCGTACCGTACCCGGAGCCGGGACGCCCCGGGCCGCCGCTGCGGTTCCGCTCCGGGCCGCCGCGGCCGACTGAGTACGGGTACTCAGTTCCGCGGTTGAGTACGACAGCGGATGGCCTCCGACCTGCTGGGACGGGAGAGTGGTGGCACCCGGGAGGGCGGCGCGTCGGGCGCCGGCCGCCCGGGCGGCGGATCCGTCCGTCCCCCTGGCCGGGAGGGCCCGGGGGGTGGTGCCGGGTCCGCGTCGGGCGCCGGTCACGGGCCCCGCACCGCCGACACGGGGCGGCGGAGCGGGCCGGGGGGAGACCGGTGACCGAACGGGGGAAACGGGGGGGAAGCGGGGGGAACGGGGGAGATCGCACCGCCGCCCGGTGGGGGCGGGCGGGGCGACAGCAGACGGCGGCGGGCGCGGACCGGGGGGCCGCGCCCGCCGCCGCGGCGTCCGGTC